>JAVYNU010000006.1 GCA_038735125.1 Ignisphaera sp. | reverse complement strand
CCTCATGCAGCATATAGACTCTATTGGGTTTCATCAGCCTATGGAGTGTCGTAAAACTGCTTAACTTTACTGGCTGAAAGTTAAGCACCACTTAACTACACCATCAACCAGCAAAAGCCCCACAAAACCCGCAGGAAATCTTCACAGACTCTCATCAGCTTCATCAAACCTAAGGAGAGTCTTGAGCCCAAGATGGTACTCTCAGAGATGTTTGTATCCAAACCAGCCCATGCACATCTCCATAGATCAATTTTCATTAAAAGATATATATACCAGACCTGCTAGCCACAATACGTAGGGTAAGAAATAGTTAGTAAGATGGCTATGGATGGATTTGTATGAGCATAGATTCAGAGCAAAGCACTATTCCACGGAACTATGTTTTTGGTGACGAGGTTCTAGATCAGCTGCTTGCAGGGGGTATAGAGCCGGGGTCTCTGATACTGGTTCTCGGGCACCCTGGTGCGGGAAAATCAACTTTTGCTACACGTATAGTCTTCGAGAATGTTATGAGGTATAACATAAAAGGTGTTTATCTGAGCTTTGCTGAGACAAAAGCCAAGTTCTACTCCTATATGAGGAGATTCAACATAGATCTGGAGCTGGCAGAGAAGAAACAGCTGTTCGAATTTGTGCAAATGCTTACTATGAGCGGGAAAGACCTTCTAGACTTTACTGTTTCGACCTTGGGCCAAAAGGTTCTTGGTGAGGGCTACTCGATTGCTGTTGTAGACTCGATAACACCGATACTAAATGTTCTGACAACAGATGAGGCTAGAGCGTTTCTACACTCAACGCTATACAACCTAGTGTCTAACACCAACGCTCTTCTCATCTTGATTGCTGACCTCCCATTTGCAGTAGAGACAGTTGATTTGAGGGGTCTTGAGTTCATAGCTGATGCTGTATTTGTTTTTAAGACAAGGATTGAAAAAGGATTGATACACAGATTCATGGAGATTAGAAAGTTTAGGGGAAAACCAATTCCAATGGCTGAAATACCGTTCTCCATAGAGGACGGCAGAGGTGTAAGAATGTTGCTATCGCCAACAGTGATACAACCACCATATACAGCCTCTGTAACAAGCTATAGCGATGAGTGTAGCAACTTGGTTTGGAGAGGGCTTGCCTCTGGAAGCTATGTAGGTGTGGTAGCAACATGTAACGTTATACCATTAACATTTTGGGCACTTCTAGCAAGAATTGTCTTTAGCTATGGAGCAAACTATGGGATTATATCATTTAGAGACTCGCCAGAGAACATAAAGAACATTCTACGCAATGCTGCTGGCCTCATGAAAATACCGCCACACTACATTTTGAATAAGGCGGCATTCATTGAAAGTATTCATCCTGCTGCATATTCAACACAGCAGCTAGAGACCATTATACGCAATTACATTGATAGCAATATCCAGATCCTTGTATTAGATGGAATCGAATCTCTATATCTATACTACGACCCTATACTTGTTGACAGAATGCTCAAATCCATATCGATGTACGTCAAATCCAGCCCGTCAGTAATGTTTGAGCTTGTGGACAACATATACACACAGTCACAAACAATGCGATACGACATTATACACGAGATTTTATGTGATCAGGAGAAGCTTCTACACAGCGCCACAACCACAAGGACATCAACATCCTATCTAAGAACCCCAAGCTACATAGTAAAGGTGTATGATGATGACCTAGCTAAATGCATTGAAACACATCCTTTCACCGTTCCATCAACTTCTCAAAGTGGCTGAAGATAATGCCAGACGTGTATTATGAAGTTGAAGATAGTGAAATATATGTAGTTAAAAAAGAGCAGAAAGAGCCTCTAGCCCTGCTGGGCGTAACTTGGGTTGGTTTCGAGCTTCGTAGCCATGTTGTAGGAGGGCTCCATATCAGAAACTGGCTTGAGATACTGCAAACGGTGAAAGACCTTGGCTTCAACGCGATAAGAATACCGTTTTGCTCTGCCTCTGTCAGACCAAGGGTTTTTCCACATATTCGCTCGATAAACTACGCTCTTAACCCAGATCTCCTAGGTCTGGACTCTCCCACAATACTAGAGAAGATCATTGCAAAAGCAGCTGAGCTTGGCCTCTACGCGCTTCTGAATTTCCATAGCATCAGCTGTGTTGTTATGGAGCCTCTTTGGTACACACCATTGTTTAGTGAAGAGGATTTCATATCCACTTGGGTTTCCATTGCAAAAAGATATGGGAGATACTGGAATGTCATAGGTGCAGAACTCCTCAATAATCCGCATGGTAGAGGCCCTAGACAGGAGTACTATACAAGAGGAGATTCAGCTACTTGGGGTGTTGGCAATACCAAAACAGATTGGAACTTAGCCGCTGAGAGAGTGGGCAAGGCGATCTTAGAGGTTGCTCCCCACTGGCTGATAGTTGTCAAGGGCACTCAATTCACGAATCCCAAATCAGATGATGTGAAGCACTACCCAGACTCTACATATTGGGGCGAGAATCTCAGAGCGGTGAAAGACTATCCAGTTAATCTACCGAGAAACAAGCTGGTGTACGGAGTAAATACCTATGGCCCTGACATGTATGTCCAAGACTATTTCAACGATCCAAGCATCTTCCCGGAGAATCTCCATGTCATATGGGATCAGAACTGGGGCTATGTCAAAAAGCAACTGCGATACCCCGTGGTCATAACTGAGTTTGGTGGTAAGTGTGGCGATGGCGATCCCAGGGATGCTGTGTGGCATGAGAAATTCATTGAGTATCTAATTGAAAATAACTTTTGCCAGTGGTTCTATCTAGCGCTGAACCCCGAGCATGTTGAAACAGGTGGTCTTCTGAAAAACGATTGGAGAACTGTTAAAGAGAATAAATATGCTCTTCTGAAGAAGCTTATGGAATATTGTAGGAATAGGTATTCAAAGGCATAGAAAATACCTATAAAGACTAGCTATGTTTCCATATTCTCAAAGTCTATGCTATATCTAAGTATTGCTATGATCCCCCCAAGCATCTTTACCCTCTCCCCAGGTGGCGACCTACCCGGAACTATAACTACTGCACCACCCTTCTCCACGACATTTCTTAGAATTGCCTCAACCTTCTCTCGATTCTCATCAAACCCCGCAAGCATGTCATCAACCACAAGAAGCTTCTCAACAGCTCCTATACTAGCTGCAAGCTCCACATGGCTAAGCCCATATGCAACCCTATTGATATCTTTTGCAATGAGGTAATCAAATTCCTCAAGAATCCTAGACGCTTTCTCTATCGAGGAGTCTCTAATAATATTTCTAACAACATCTCTGTTTAGAAGTTCTTGGAGCCCTGCATAACCCCCATTAGCAACAGTATCCAAAAAAACCTTTACCCCACTATCCAGCGAAGCTATAGCGTCCCTCACCTTATTTTTCAAACTTCCTGGAGATGCAACAACAACAGCCTCGACATTATATCTGTGAGCAGCCTCAATAATTTTCTTAGCAAGCTCTGAAACAAGCTCTTTTTCAGCAGCCTCAAAATATTCATCGCTTAGAGGAAGAGAAACATTTCTCGAATCCAGAATCTTCATACCCTGCATCTGAAGAACTGCTATAGCATATTCATCGAAATCAACAGCCACGAGCATGACATTCAATGGCCTAACAATCTTCATAACCTCGTCTAAGACCCTTGGATCCCAAAAAACCTTTTGAACAGTAATCTCATCGCCAACACCAACAGAGATTGTGTGGTGAGATCCCTTAACACCAAACCTATCAGGACCTTCAACAACTATCCCATGAATCCTAAGCCTATTTGTAAAAGGCTGAAACTCCATCTTCTCAACCCTCACAGCCAAGATCATAGGTATCCTTCTCTTCTCATCGCCAATGCTAACATCCCTCGAAGTCCTAGCCCTAACAATATCACCTCTAGATATAATCATACTCAGAATCCATAAATCATCAAAACTATCAATACTAATACTTAAAACACCATCCCTATAATCCAAAACCTCTAGTCTCATCACATACCACACAAAGATAAAAACGGTGCACGGCCCCCACTATATGGATGTGTATTGTCTATACAAGCCAACCACACCATACCTCCCCCCGTAGACCCGCGAACGTCGACGGCCGGGGGTTAGGCTGCTCCCTTCCGGGCCTGACCGTCCCCCCGTTAGGATGGTAGCCACCTCCCTACAGAGATGGCCCCATCCACCGTCGACCCCACGGGGCGGGGCTCATAGCGGTGTGGTTGGCTTGTATAGACAATACACATCCATATAGCGGGTTACTGGCTCCCGCATTCGCCCATTTCGGGTCTGGGGGAGGGCGAGCCCCCCGAGCCCTACCCGTGCACCGTTATAGCATTGTGTTTGTGGGCTAATAAACTTTATATGTGGTTTAAGAATCAATACTTTGTCTAGCTAATAATTCATGTGATAGTCAAATAGGTTTAGTCTCAATAATGTTGATACTGTGTATTCTGATTTGGTTTCCATTTGCCTTTACGCCATGTTTTTAAGCTTGTTTTCTTCTTATCTCTTTTTTCGGTGGTTTGAATGGCCTGTACAAAGCCTGTTAAAGTTAAGCTGCCTGATGGTGGGGAGAAGGAGCTGGTTCCAAAGAAGGTTTGGAGCCTGTCTCCAAAGGGTAGGAAAGGGGTTAAGATAGGCCTATTCCAAGACCCAGCATCAGGAAAATACTTCAGAGCAAAAGTACCAGACGACTACCCAGAATGCAGCTAAAACAAAACAAACACACCCATGTAAAAACAAAACTTTTTAAACCATTTTTTACCCAAACTTCTAGGCTGTCTTTGTTGCTTCCAGCAGAGGTTCTAGAGGTATTAGATGTAGTTAGAAGGCATAACATTTGGAGAAAATTTGAGTGTATAAACCTGATAGCATCTGAAAACGCCATGTCTCCATTGACAAAGGCTCTATACGTCAATGATATGATGCATAGATATGCTGAGGGCAAGCCTGGGAAGAGGTTTTACCAGGGATCCATATTCATAGATATCATAGAGACTAGAACATCTGATTTGCTTGCAAAGCTGTTTAATGTCAGGTTTGCCGAGGTTAGGGCTATAAGTGGTAGTGTAGCTAATGCAATTGCGTTTAGATCTTTTGCTAGTGTTGGAGACGTTGCTCTTGTGCCAGCTCTTCAGAGCGGTGCCCACATATCCCATACAGAATTCGGTGTTTTGGGTGCGCTAGGCATTAAACACGTTGAAATGCCTTTCGATTTGGATTCGTGGAACATTGATGTTGACAAAGCTGTGAAGCTCATAGAGTCTATTAAACCACGCATAGTTGTTTTGGGGGCGTCGCTCTATCTATTCCCCCATCCAACGAAGTCTATAGCCGAAGCTGCACACTCTGTGGGGGCTAGGGTTGTCCACGATGTTGCCCATGTTCTTGGTCTTATCGCTGGCGGTGTATGGCCAAACCCTGTGCATGAGGGTGCTGATGTAGCAACAGCTTCTACCCATAAAACGTTTCCTGGGCCCCAAGGAGGGTTGATATTAACTAGCCGTGAGGATGTGTACAAACTGGTTTCAAACAATGTCCTCACATTTGTCAGCAACCATCATATCCATAGGCTTGCAGCAACTGCTGTTACAGCTATTGAGATGATGCATTTTGGGAGTGCATACGCTGAGCAGATAACTAGGAATGCTAGGGCTTTTGCAGAAGAGCTTGCCTCCCAAGGGCTACCTGTAGTTGCTGAGAATCTTGGATACACAAAGTCACATATTGTGGCTATAGACGTTAGAAAGTTTGGTGGAGGCGCCAAAATAGCTGGATTGCTTGAAGAGGCCAATATCATAGCCAATAAGAATATTCTGCCATGGGACAGACCACAAGATGCTCCAAACCCAAGCGGCATAAGATTCGGTGTCCAGGAGATGACTAGGTTCGGAATGAAAGAGGGGGAGTTCAAAGAGATTGCAAAACTCATAGCAGATATCATTGTTAGAGGGGCAGAGCCCTCCAGCATAAGGAGAAAGGTTATTGAGCTCAGAAAAGACTTTGTCAAGGTACACTACGGCTTCGATCTACCAGAGGACCTCGGTAAGAAAACTATATACGAGTTCATTGAAATGGGCATATAAAGTAATTTTGTATATTCTTTACACAGTCCAAGGATCCAACACATTTTTGGTATAGGCCATGGAGACGAGCAAAACAAAAGCCTTTCTAGAGATGGTTTTTCTAGAGGTTGTTGCCTTAGCCATATTCACAGCAATAGTTGGAGCAGGCATTTTGAGAAACTTGGATAGCTCTCTATACAACATACTCCGAATAGGCAACACATCAGTTGTCTCGGCATTTTCCGAGACTGGGAGCATATACATCTTTGTAGCAATAGTTGTAGCCCTTTTCATAGCAGATCTCATAAGATATAGACGGATAACCTTGTTTACAGCAGGACTGGCATTGCTGTTTATATTGAATAGCGCCTTGGTGTCGGTTCTCAAAATCTCTCTCCAAATTCCGAGACCGATTACCTCTAGCAACAACAGCTATGCAAACCTGCTCGAGGCGCTAGATGTCTTCAGCTACCCCTCGGGACACGCTGCAAGAGCCTTTGCAATAGCATCATACTACAGCACCTCTGCAAGAAAGCAGAGTAGGATCGTGGCTATATCTCTCTACATGTGGGCGATAGCAATAGCATTTTCGCGGCTTCTTCTAGGGGTTCACTGGTTTAGTGATGTAATAGGTGGTGTACTAGTCGGCATACTATCAACACACCTGGTAAGCATGTCCCTGCCTCACATAACCAAGACTCTCCCCAAGAAAATCATAAAGATTATAATTATATAGATCCAGGGCCAACAAAACCATTCTCGCAGCAATACATCATCAATACATATGTTGCCGCATATAATCACCTGCAGGGGTTTGCTAGCCAAAAACACAGAGCTAGAGAGAAAAGAAGAGTCTGTAAAGGAGCAGATAACGCTCCAACTATAACTGCATGCCAAGGTGACGAAGAGGATATTCACTACAGTGTTTCATTGTTTCATTTTGCATAAACATATTTTACAGAGACATGAAGAATATAGAGAAGCATTCCAGCAAATAGCAACGCAAATAGTAGTCCACTCGGATAGCTCCAAGCATTATACAAAGGGTTTGCCTGAACCGGGTAAAACGGCTTGATATCGGTGTATAGCGGTGAATCCATCAATATGTGGAGATCCCACCCAGCCAAACCCCCAACTAGATAACCAGCAGAACCAATTTCATTCTCTACCAGTGCCAATCTTTTGAAGAGCCCAGCATGCATTTTACGAGTAATATACATCGCATAGCCCAGCAACACCCCACATAGAGACCCCAACAAAAATGTGTGCATATAGCCATGAAGCGGATACCGCTGCAAAACACCGACAAACACAAGAAAAGGCTCTAAATCAACAACAACACTCGCTAAGATAAATGTGGGCCAATGAACCTTCTTACGGAAGAAATATCCTACCAAAAGCACGAAACCAAGATGATAAAGTGTAAAAGGCATATGTTGCTTACCCATACCAAATGCAGCCGAACACACCTATTTATTTAAACATTATTTACAGATTGTTTGTAGACTAGACGGCTTCTTTATGCATATTCTACTATTCTAGAAAGTCTCTAGATGGCTCCCTGAATAGACAATGGTTTAATAGATAGAGCATTAAACAATTGGCCAGCTATTTTAATGAATAGAGAGCAGAGCATAATATCTTCTAGGAGTTGTCAGTAACCCTAAATCGTTTACAGACCTCGCTAAGCACCTCTCTAACTACTGTGACAGTCCATACAAGATCCTTATGTGATATCTTCACGTAAACATCGTAGTCAACAACAACTCTCTTCCTTCTTAAATGAAAGAGCTTATCTGCTAGATCTGGATGACCTGACTCCTTCAATATATTGATTATTAGCTCATGTACACCACACTTACGAAGTTCTGAAAGCTGTCTTAAGTAGTTTAGATCTTCGTATTGAGGTCCTAATGCATGTCTCATCATTGTGAATACTGCATAGTATGCTCTACTGATTGCACTTCTAAGCAAACCCTCATCGACTTTCAACGGACAAGACAACACATTCTTATTACAACATTGCAAGACTGTATCTGCTAGCTCAAGAAACTGCTTACCTATAGTAGGAGCTCTACTCAGCAGGTTCCACCTCTACGTATATATACCTAGCAAATTCCTTTGCAGTATCGGCTACTTTCTTTGATAGCTCGCTCCATATCTTCTGCAGCTTTTGGCTGTCCCCCATCATCAGCACCCTTATTGATATAGCCTTCCAGCCCTCTTCAAAATCTTCATATGCGTCCACATAGCATGACACGAGCTTAGTCCCCTCGATGCGGCTAAGCTCAATACCTCTTCTAACCACCTCTACATAGCTCTTGATCACGATGTCTAGAGGTATTTTCAGCCCCTCGACAACCCTATCAATATTAGCAAAGACTCTAAACATTCCCATTCTAGAAATATGTTTAGCCAATTCTAGAAGCACATCAGGGGTGTTCACAGGGCCTATAATGACCCTTTCTATGGCGGAGCCTATCAAGTGTTGCATAGAGAGCAAACGTTCATAGAGCTCTGATATTACCATCTGCTGCAAAATAGGTTCTTTCATACACCATTACCCTCAATACGAAGTACTTTCGGTATCTCTTCGAGAAACAACTTCTCTAGCTCCTTAGCCAACTTTTTCAACTCATCTCCTAGCTTCATCTTCTCATCCGCTGTTAAAGCCTTTATATCCTTACCAGTAAGTATGTAGAGTCTAAAAAGTATAGCAAACATTCTTCCTACAACATCGGAAGGCAGTTTTTCTAAGAGCTTCTCCATAGCTTCGGGACTCATATACTCGCTCGTGAGCTGCTCTAGGGACTTCCCCGTATTTTTCTCTATCCTTCCTATTGCTATCAACATATCTCCGTACGCATCAACGAACTTAGTTAAAATGCTCATATACTCCTTATACTCCTCAAAAGATTCCTTCCCACTCATTTCATAGGAACCTCATTACGCTATTGTTTGTTGCACCCGCTCTCCTACTCTTTATTGTCTTACCTAAAAAACGCTACACACAACATGTGTAGATATATAACAACGCTTAAAAATTGTTAGCTAGAGTGAAGAATAGCTAACAATTTTTAACTCTTTGTTTACATCTATCACTATCGATGTTGGCTTACTACATGCTCCCACCCTAAGGCTGTGGATATCCCTAACTATTTTGTATTGACATTCGAGGTGCGCTACACTGCCAAGAACTATGAGCTAACAGATAAGATAGCTGGGAACCTGCTTAGCTATGGAATCAATGTCACAGGTTATCGGCTGTTGCTTCCCATAACACCAGATGGGGGCAATGCGAAGTCGTTCAAAGAGCTTGCGGAGATGGGTGTAGCGTGGATAAACCTCGAAAACGATCAGGTAACAATAAGCATGGATCTGCTGGGAGCAATGCAAAAAACTAGCACAAGCGACGCAGAACAAACAATATGCAGAGGCGGCTTCGGGTCAATAAATTTTGTCAAATCCAAAGCTTTTTGTCTCTGGTGATGTTCTATTATATAATGTGTTGCCCCTGATGTTACCCCTTCAATTCATTTCTCGTAAAACTTTTCTTCTCTGGTCATCGGGCGCTATATAAGGGGTAACTCATGCCCTCTTTGTGGCACATAAAGAAAGTGAAGAATAGGTATTATCTCTACCACGGAGGCAAGTACATCGAGCCAATTGACAAGATTGTAGAAGTATGGAAAATGATTGTGGCGCCGGGGGCGGGATTTGAACCCGCGCGGGGTTTTCCCCCACCGGCTTAGCAGGCCGGCGCCCTACCAGGCTAGGCGACCCCGGCTCGCAGAAAGTCCGATACAGTAGTTTTGGTGTTGGGCGTTATAAGGTTTTTACATAATTGGTTGCTGTTTTGCGGTAGATTTCAAATATATTCTGCTGGTAAAGCGTTTTTTAGTGGTTTTATGGCTAGGATTGATGTTGGCAGGGCTCCCAGTAGTTATGCTGATTTGGATTCGAGGAGTCTTGTTGAGAAGTTCATTGCTGTTTTAGAGGCTTCGGGGGCTGATGAGAAGACTGTTAAGAGTTATAGAGCGGCTTTAACGGATTTCTTCAATTTTGTTGGCTGGAAAAATGTTAGGGAGGTCGCATATGACGATTTCTATATGTGGAGAATTGAGAGACTGAGAAATGGTTTTCCCGGTGAAAAGTATGGGGATAGAAGGTCTAGAGAGGCAACGCTATACTATTACACAATATTTCTTAGAAGGTTTTTTGAGTGGCTTGGAATAGAAATCAAAATCCCACAGGTTAGGAGGCCCCGCAGAAAAGAGCCTCCGGTCCTTAAACAGGAAGAAATTGTAAGACTCTTTAACGCCGCCAGAGACTTTCTAGACATGTTGATTTTGGCACTGCTACTGGAAACAGGCTTGCGTTCTGAGGAGCTTCTAAGCCTCAGGTTTAGCGACATCGATCTGGAGTCGAGGGAGATAAAGGTAAGGAATGCTAAATACGATGAGGAGAGAACCGTTGTTATAGGGGATCTCACATACAACCTTCTCTCACAGCTACTATCAATAAAGGTTTTCGATCCAAACGAAAGGATTGTGCCCCTAAGCTATAGCGGGCTATACAAAAGGTTGAAGAGCCTTGCAAAAAGAGCTGGCATAGACCAGTCGAAAATCAGGCCACACATACTCAGACACACATTTGCGACTGAGGCTCTTAAGAAGGGCATGAACATAGTCTCTCTACAGAAGCTTCTTGGCCATAAGGATCTTAAAACAACACAAGTGTATCTACACATCATGAGAGAGGATGTTAAAAACGAATATCTAAAGATGTTTAGAGGTGTTTTGCCTATTCCAACAGCTCCTATGTCTAATAATGGTATTGAACAACAAAAGAATAAGAAAAGAGATGAGTTTACCTGTCCCTACTGTGGATCCGAAATCCCGCCAAACGCTAGGTTCTGCCCGTATTGTGGTGCTAGGATTCAGAAATAGCCTAATTCATTCATCTCTGTTTCAAATTCGCCGTCAAAGTCCTCTGTTCCCAGCAACTTGTATTTACCATCATCATCTATAGTGACGATACCGTCATCCATTAGTCTCACTAGGCATCTCCTAATCTTATCCTCACTAGCTATGCCTGCAAGCTTTGAATGCATATCCTTTAGAGTCTTAGGCCCTTCTCTAAGCATATTCAAAACAATTTCTCTAAGCTCATCCTCGTTAGGAGCTGTAAAAACAACGACATCCGGATCCTCATACAATACCTTTAGTGTTATACTCTCCACATCCTCAACTTCTTTATTCATATCCTCGACAACTCTATTGCTACCCCCATTCCCCCTCACATTACTATTCCTTCTAGACATATATGATCACTCAATTATATAGCAACACATTTTTACTTGGAGAGCTTAGAGGGCTCAACATAGATTACTTAACCCAGCTTATAGGCTTTTCACATACTAAAAGTGATGCTACTTATAAAAAGTCTACCCATAGAAACCACTTAGTTATGCTGGTGAGTCTTTATGCCATGTCCTTGGTATCAATATGGCTTTTGTACGTCTCCAAAACTTCCAGGCCCAACAGATGTCATTGTATCTGCACAGAGATGCTTATCTGATACAGAGTACAAAAGCTGTCAATACTATGTAGAGCCCTCAACATCTAAATCAAATCAGCAGAAGTCTGTTAGAAGAGATAAGCTAAAGATTTACACCCCAATCCACGCAATTCCACAGGAAATACATATAGAGTGTCCGTTTGCCACAATAACTAAAGTGGAGGGAAGTATACTCATAGCTTATTGTAAAATACTTGACAGGCCTCTAACAAAATACGAGGCAATAACTTGTAGCAAATATTGGAGAGACTGTCCCTACAAGCTATTGTCACCAGAGTAAAAAGCTATGCTGATATTGGGTACCTGGCTATTGCTGCTAGGCAGAAGAAAGTATCTTTAAACCATTGATATTCATCAACGCTATTGGTTATCACAATTAGTTTGGCCCCGCTTTCGCCACTCAGTTTCTCGTATTTTTCGAACTCTGGATGATCCTCACATATAAGAAGTTTTTCAATAACACCATTTCTAAGAGCTTCTTCAACATCCTTTTCTCCGTAGACCACATATCCGTCATCTTTGGCTATATGGAGCTTGAACTCCTCGAATGTGTTCAAAACCTCTACAAACCTCTGCTTGGATAGTATGTCCCTAGCCTTTGTAACCACTTCTCTAAGCCCTACAACACCTTGGTATGCAACATCTATGGGCTCTCCAATAACGAGGCTTCTAAGTCTATAGTCTAGGTTGTCTGCCTCTTTCAGAAAATCTAGTTTCGCATAACCTGGACCCGCTATAATGATTCCCTTCAGCTTCTTGGACTCCAGCAATGGAAGGAAGTAACTATTGGCTTTCTCAGCTACATGCTTATAGAACTCCTCGACCATCTGCTCTATAATCCTATCAAATCTTCTCTGACTCTGCCCACCCTTATGGTGCTTTCCTGGAATGAACCACTCAATCTCATCTAAAACAAGCACTCCAGAGGGTTTTAGCAGTCCTATTGTAGCCTCATCTCGTTCAATAATTATTATCCCATATACATCAGATTCCTCAACCATGGGCTCCAAAAACTCTGTGTGAAACTCTTTATCAGTTCTATAGAAGTATACAGGTACTGGATCAGGTGGCGAGAACATAAACACAATGTTGTCTCCAGTATCCTTGTTTATGCCTGCAAAGACCACTAACCCGTTCTTGGGAACTTCTCTAAGCATTGAAAGCCTCTCTATAGCTGCTGTCAAAGCCCATTGCACAGCGTCTCTGGTTTGCTTCAACTTTATGTTCTCTGTTATTGACAACTCTTGACGGAGCAGGTTAACGACATCGCTTATCGGCCTTCCAGGGGGTATATACAAGCTTAGAAGAGTTGTTGCATGGGCGCGCCACTTCTTCAACTCCTTTATTATTCTCTTAAGAGTTATTCTATCTACAGAGAGTTTCTCTTCTATGTCACTAAATAGACATCCCTCAAACACCTGCTTGGAGATGGTTTAATACTATCTATAGGCTTAAAAGCTTTGCTTATATGCACTTCGCTACGAGAAAATATATACATTAAAGCTCTGTTTCTAAGGCTACAGGTAGCTTGTAATGCAGAGGAACATGCAGGATCAAAGCACTTCTGATGCATCTGAAGGAATTCTCTTTCCCCAGCCTTCTGAGGTTTCCTTGGAACCTTTAGAAGATTCGCGCTATTCTCTATCGGATAAGGGGCCTAGATCTAGAGTTGTTGAGGCAATACTTCTGCTACTCTATGCAAAGCCCATGAAAAGCTCTGAAATAGCTTCAATTCTAGGCAAGAAGACAAAGCTCATAAGCAGCTATTTGAGTTATTGGAAGAGTAGAGGATATGTAGTGCTTAGGACAGGGTACTGGTTTTTGACAAAGAAGGGAGAAGAGCATGTGAAGGCTTTGCTGTCCTCGTTGGATACCCCTGTTCTATCCCCCTATGATGTGGTACGGTTAGCCCAGAAACTTATATCAGAACCAGTTCTAGAGACAATGAATAGCTGGAGAAGACAGGATGGAAAACCAAAGGAGACTGTAATACAGCAATTCACAGCCTCAAAAACTGGTTCGTTAGTGGGAAAACAGGGGACTAAAAACGAAAACACAGTCGAAAAGACACTTAAATGCCTAGAAAAGATAATAAGTTCAAAGGATCTCCTAGAAGATGAGACAAACATTCTTAGACACATGGTTAAGCACTATGCAGAGTGGGGAAGCACCTACTTGTACCTAGATCAGATAAGCGAGGAACTCCACTACCCATCAAATGAGCTCATGCTCATTCTTCGAAAACTGCAAACAAAGAAGCTGATATACATGTACACAGACAAGAGATTCGGTATTAGGGTAGGTCTTGGAAAGAGCCTCAAACAACTAATAGATGCTTGCCTAGCTAGATAGCTACAACCTCTTCTATGTGAGACTAAAATAAACTTCCAAAATCTCAAATCCATTTAGAATCCCATTCTTTAATATAATCATTATACAAACCATTAAGAAAAACTACACTCTCTGACAATAAGTTGTTGTATTAGTAGTTGTATTAATAGTCATAAACATGGTTGCTCCATCCATATTCCCCTACCAGTGGGACAAAGACGCATGGAACGCTGTCTCTAATTCTAATGTGTCCACTAGAGGTTTTCTCGACTATTTGAAGAATTTGCTCCCATCTATTACCCACAGGTATAACTAATCTGCCCCCAGGCTTTAGTTGCTTCAAAAGAGGCTCCGGGATTTTTGGTGCAGCTGCTGTAACAATTATCTTGTCGAATGGCGCAAAAATCTCAAGCCCCTTGCTGCCATCACCTATGGCAAATGTTATAAAATCTAGGAGTTGTGGGATAGCATTTGCAATGTTCTTTATAGCCCTTTTTGTTAGGCTCCCTATTTTCTCTATTGTATAAACATGTCCGTTACCCTTTGAGGTTATGTAAGCTAGAATCGCAGCTTGGTATCCAGAACCTGTGCCAACCTCCAATACTGTGTCCCCTGGTTGTACATCCAGTTCCTCGGTCATTATCGCAACCATGTGGGGAGCGCTAATCGTTTGTCCAAAGCCTATTGGCAGTGGGCTATCGACATATGCATACAACTTCATGTGCTCAGGTACGAAGTGTTCTCTTGGGATGGCTAGAAAAGCTTCTTCAACTTTTCTACTCTTTATTATCCCCTCACTCTTTAACGCATAGACCAGTCTTTTCCTCTCTTCCTCAAAATTCATGTCTGGCCACGCTAAACGCTTTTTTACTTGCCTTGTCCTAGCAGAATAGTTGCTAGACGGGTATTAATCTAAAATGGCAATGAGGAATATTGTGGTCTATGACCGTGTTGAAGCCAGAGGCCACGAAAGCATCAGGGCATTACATACAAAAACCTTTGAGTTGACCAAAGACATTGACTTAACGCCAAGAGGTGACTGCATAATAGGGGTTGGTCTCGATAAAGCCGTTGCCGAGCTTGATCCAAATCTCATCAACGTTATTAGAAAAGACCATAGCGTTGTTGTGTTGGTTCTCGAGGTTGGGGAATTGAGAGACGTGGTTTTGGCTAGGGGTAGCCAAAAACTTGTTCTAGGGGATAAGAGGAGGATAGTAGTTAGAAAAAGCAGGTTCATAGGCCCTGAAACACTTGCTATCGAGGCCAACAAGGCTGCTAGAGACATAGATAGAAGGATTATTCAAAGGCTTCAAAACCCATCATCAAGACTTGTGGTACACATTTACGCAATTGATATGGAGCCCTATATGAGTACAGGGTATGTGCCCAGTATCCGCACAACTCTAAATAATCTGGTAGGCATATAGAATGTTTTTAGCGTGGTGTACACATTGAGGATTGCTGTTGTTGTTAGAAGAGACTGTGAAAAGTGCGGCATTATTGCAAAGAATGTTTTAGAGTATGGTAGAAGTGAACTAGGCATAGATATGTGCATAGATATTGAGGTCGCAGATCAGATACAGTGGAGCAACATTTGCAGGGTTGGATATGACCACATAGATGCAGCAATTGTTATTGGTGGCGATGGCACGCTTTTCAGATTTCTTCACAGAATTGGCGATCAATGCAACATACCCATCTTCACTGTAAAGGCTGGTCGCAGAAATTTTTTGATGGAGGTAGCCCCCGAGGATGTTTTGAAGAGGCTGAGAGATTTTGTTGATGGCAGGTATATGGTTGAAGAGTATATAAGGATAAGGCCAAGGATACGCAACAGAAACTCGACGCTACCCCCTGCCATAAACGATGTTGTTGTAGCTGGCTGGGGCTCAAGCAAATTCAAGGTAATCAATCTCGATGTTTACGTAGATGAGGAAAAGCTCTATAGCGTGGCAGGAGATGGTGTAATTATAGCCACACCTGTAGGCTCAACAGCATATGCGCTGTCGGCAGGGGGTCCGGTGCTTGACCACTCTCTCAACTGCCTTGTTATTGTCCCTGTTGCACCGATACAATTCAATGCCAGACCCGTGGTTATACCGTCTGAGAAGAGGGTATCTATTAGGGTCGTCGATGGCGAGGCAGTTGCTGTTGTTGATGGGCAGGTGGCTGAGAATCTTTTTCCAGGTGATGTAGTCGAAGTTGTTAGAGAGTCTTGTACTGTGAAACTAGTTAGGTTTGAAAGGTTCTCGACGTATGCAAGGCTCTCCAAATAAAAGGGTTTTGCTGCTCGATACAGCGGCATTTATATCAGCAACTCATCTATATGTATATGACAGGTTGCTATATACAACACCTTCGGTCTTAGACGAGGTGAAAGACTCTGAAAGTGTTCAGAGATTGTCGTTGTCTCGCTCTGTGGATAGGATAGTTGTTGTGGAGCCTAGCAAAGAATACGTAGAAAAAGCGCTTGACCTAGCCAGAAAATCCGGTGCATTGGACAAACTATCTAAAACAGACCTAGAGGTTTTGGCCTTGGCTCTGCAACTGGTTTCAGAAGGCTATGATGTAACCGTCTTGACAGACGACTACGACTTGCAAAAGATTTTGAAGAGCATTGGAATAGCGTTCAAACCCATTAAAACAATTGGTATAAAGTAGGTACACCATTCAGCATCTCTTCACAATTTTTGCAATGAAGTAACCTGTAGTGTCGTGTATATGAGGATGGAATCTAGCAAACATTTGGCTATATCTAAAGCCGGGCACACCTCTCGAACATCTTTCACAAGGTATCTCAACCACATCGATGCACCTCTCTGCCTCAGCTATTTTTTCGATTATCTCCTCATTTTCCTCTACAGTTACAGTACAGGTGGAGTACACTAGCACGCCCCCAGGCTTCAACACTTTTATAGCTGATTTCAGAAACTGGAGCTGGTATTTAGACAGGGTCTCTATGTCTGTGTAGCTCTTCCTATCA
Source organism: Ignisphaera sp. (assembly GCA_038735125.1). Lineage (NCBI taxonomy): Archaea > Thermoproteati > Thermoproteota > Thermoprotei > Desulfurococcales > Desulfurococcaceae > Ignisphaera > Ignisphaera sp. The sequence continues at coordinate 88,136 of JAVYNU010000006.1, read as the reverse complement.
ATTATCTTCGGTCTTACGCCAAGAGATGAGCAGGGAGGGTCAACAACAATTTTGTCTGCTCTCAGCCAGCTAAAATCGATGTGCAAATACCTTGAGTCAGCTTGCCAGATCTCTGCCAGAGAATCTTCATGCAATCTTCTAAGATGTTCTCGCATTTCATCTAACCTCTTCTTGGAGTGGTCAAATGCTATCACATAGGATCTCCCACCAGAGTACTCTATAATGTGGCTTGTCTTGCCCCCTGGCGCGGCACAGGTGTCTACAACGAGCTCTCCTGGCTGGGGATCCAAGACATGTGTTACATACATTGCTGGCAGGCTCTGGGGATACAAATACCCATTTACATACTCTGGCAGCTCCCTAATCTTTGGAGCTCTATAAACAGACCTGGTAGTTTCTGCTGCAACACCTCTCCTAACCCCCCTTACAACAACATCCTCGCAGTCTACAACAGCAATAGCATTGGCTACAGGTGTGCCATCTTCAGCAACAACAGTCACCTCATTGCCTTTCGAAACACCCTTACAAGATATAACACCAGGGGCATAGACATTGGCGCCCATGTAGATAGACTCGGCGGCATACTTATCAACAACAATCCTCTTATCAAGTTCCTCCACCTGAAAAGGCCCCTGAATAGGAAAGTATATGGCCTCAGCTAACTGCTCATCCCTATAAACCTCTATCCCTCTACCCCTAAGCCTCTCAACAATTTCATCAACAGAAATCAAAAGCGTGTTAACTCTTGTATATAACCTTGAACCAGGCCTCCTAATAGCTTCTAAGAAATCTTTATAGCCCTCCCCATATACACGCATCAAAGCCGCTATAACACCACTGTCATATATTATCATAGCTAACACGCTGAACAACCATTAACGCTGATTAACGCTAATAAAACTTGTTACATAAAACTATATGTGTAGAAGATGACAAAAGTTGCCGGGGTGGCCGAGTGGTCAAGGCGGTGGGCTCGAGACCCACTGGGGCTCTGCCCCGCGCGGGTTCAAATCCCGCCCCCGGCGCCACCTATAATGTATTTCTGCATTACTCTGATCAATTGATAGTTATGGTTCCCCCGTTCAATACTTAGTGGGAATTCTCTTCCGAATCCAAACCCGTTGGTGGATGATTTGATAGTGCAAAATGTTGCTGATCTGAGCTATAGAGATAGGTGTAGCATTCTAGAGAAGGTCAGAAACTAGATTTCACGAAGACATGTAAGCGGTGGACGTAGCTACATACGAAGTTAATTCAAGAACTGTTTTGTGCAGCACTTACATCATGTCCTCGCACTTTACCGATTATGTAAACCGATAACAACAATAGTATATAGTATCGATGACTAATACCGCGTTGAAACATACTATGAGAGTTTAGGGTCGAGATTCATAAAAACCAAATCCATACTGTGTCATGTATATGCAGATGTTAAAGAAATGAAGGGGATATATGTTTAGATGCCCATATAAGCGGCGCTATTCTCTAATAATATTTATAATATTTAGTTTAACGGGGGTTCTCATGGTTAGGATTATCGAGGTAAGGTGTCTCGTTAAGGTTTATCCTCCTAATATTAATGCATTAAGGGGCATCACCTTTGATTTGGCTAGTAATGGTCTATTTGTTGTTTGCGGACCTAATGGTGCTGGTAAAACAACTCTTCTAAGGATTCTCTATACAGCTCTTCTACCCACTTCAGGTGATGCACGTGTTCTTGGCTATGATGTTGTTAAAGAAGCTGCTAAGCTACGTAGGTACATAGCTGCAGTTCCACAGGATGCTGTTCCAGAACCATATCTAACTCCTAGAGAGTTTGTAGAGCTTTACTTAATTGCAAGAGGTTTTTCCCGTAGTGATGCTGTTAAAGAGGCTAGGAGAGCTCTCGAGATCTTGGGTCAGGATCACGTTAAGGACAGGATTTGTTTGAGTCTTAGTGGTGGTGAGAGGAAGCGTGTTCTTGTAGCAGCCGCTTTAGCAACAAATGCTGAGATAATGTTTCTCGATGAGCCTACGGCTGGTCTAGATCCCTTAGGTAGGGCAAGCGTTCATGAAGCTCTCCGAAGCATTGTTAAAGCTGGCCACACCGTTGTAATGACTACGCATCTACTAAACGAAGCCGAAGATATAGCAGATCTCGTGATTATGATAAATAGGGGTGCACTCGCAGCTATAGGTAGACCTGAGGAGGTCAAGATGAACATCCTTATGTACAATTATCGTATAACTATACGCAATCTCAGGAAACAGCTAGTAGACGAATTGAAGGATATGGGCATAGAGCTTCGTATTGATGACAACAAAGCTGTTGTTTACATCAATAAAGCTTCGTTAAACGATGTGCTAGCACTCCTAGCAAGGTATGAGGTCGAGTTCTCTGTTGATAGAGTTGGTCTAGACGATGCTTTTCGAGAGCTCGTTAAGCAAGGTGCTCACTTTGGCTAAACTTAGCTCTATCCTAGCTATTGCAAGGATCTACTCAGCATGGTTCATGAAGAGTAGGCTTTGGATAGTTAACCAGCTCATCATACCCATGTCGGTCTATATCATGTTCCTCTTAGTGATAGGCAGGGGATTCGAGATCAATGCCCTTATAGGTGGCTTAGTTGCCTTAGCATGGAATGCTGGTAGCAACGCACTTTCGCAACAAATTTTCGATTACAGATTTTATTACAGACTTCTAGACATGTTTATAGCTAGCTCTGTAACGCCAGCAATGTTTATAGCTGGTACAGCTCTTGGGAGCCTGCTCAACGCCCTGTTACCAGCAATACCGATATTCATTCTCGTAGTCATCTACAAAGGGTTCGGCGCTGTTTCACTAATACCAGTATTCCTAGCATCGTGGATTCTAGGCTCAGTAACAGGCTTCTTCATGGCATGTAAGGTTAGGTCTCCAGCTAGATTCTATGCACTTGCAAACCTCCTATACTACCTGCTAACGATTCTTCCACCTGTCTACTACCCAGCAACGGCTATACCTGGTATTGGCATGTACATAGCGCTCCTCATACCAACAGCAACACTGAGCGACTTAGCACGCATAGCTCTATCCATAGAGGAGCCCATGAACACGCTCTACGACCTCACCATAGTCATCGTATACACAGCAGTAATGCTCACATTAACGTTACGGTATGCTGAATGGAGAGAACAGTAAGTATCGAGACTTCTACCCCAAGTAAGCCTAAAGCTGTTGGTGCTCCTAAGGTATTTCGAGCCCATCATCTTAACACCAATGGGGTCTCTAATTTCATCTTATTTCAACTCGAATCAGTCACGCTGATCATTTTCTGAGCGATTCAATAACTATTTGATTAAGCCCAGAAACGATTTTCGGCTTCCGAGACACTACAGATCCTTGAGACTGATTAATGTACGAGCATACCTTGAGAGCCTATGGGGATAACCCCGCACAAGTTCAAATCCTGCCTCCACCATATTCGAATGATCGAGATAATGTGTATAATCACGTTATTGAATTGAGGTAGATCACAAAAAGGCTGTAGCTGGTTTAAAGTAGTTACAAAAATCTATCTTTTATAATTGAATTCTAAGGGCTTGCAAAAACGTTTTTTGCATGCGATGATATTTCCCCGTTTACAATCTCGACGAGCTCTGTTGCAAGGGCTTTCAGATCTCTGTACATGTAGTGTGTGGCTATCAAAACCATGCCACCCCTCTCTCTAACTATCCTCATAATATCCTCGATTAAAAGCGTTGAGCGGGTGGAGTCGAGGTAGGTGAACGGCTCGTCCAGTACCAGGACTGTGGGCGCTGTGACCAGGGCTCTTACAATGGAAACTGTCTTTGCTTGACCGGCACTCAATCTATTTACACTTTTGTTTTCCAATTCTTTGAGTCCATATCGAGTAATGTAATACTCTACTATGGATTCGTCAACTCTTTTCTTAAGCCTTAGCCCAAGCTCTACATTGAATTTTACTGTGCCTCTAACTAGGATTGGCTTGTCGTGGACATAGACAATAGAGCCTCTAATAGAATCTCTCGAGTTGTTGTCCAAATCCCAGAAGCTTGCACCGTCTACTAGCACCCTACCTTTCGAGGGTCTTATTATGAATGAGACTATTTTGAGTAGAGTTGTCTTGCCGGCTCCATTTGGACCTATAAGCAGGTATGTTCCGGGGCTCTTAAACCTTAGGCTGATGTTTCTCAGAACATATGTTTCTCCATCGTAGCTATGCCAAACATTTTCCAGGGCTATCTCCATAGTATGTACTCACCAGCGATCTTAACAGCAAATGTTATTGCTATGGTTATGAATATCAGTATCAGCCCTATCCAAATAGCATACTCGTAGTTGCCTATAGACGTTTGAATGGCTATAGCTGTTGTTAGAACATTTGTGTAGCCCTCTATACCGCCGCCAACAATTAGAGCAACACCCAACTCACCAATGGCCCTTGAAAAAGATGTTAGATACGATGAGACTAGAATTGGTGTGAGCTCTCTTAGAAGCAATCTTGGAACATGTTTTTCCAGTCCCCCAAGCGATAGCACAAGCTCTCTAACACTATCTCTTAAGCTATAGAAGTGTCTGAACATGGTTGTAAAAGCCATTGGCAAGGCCACAAAAAACTCTCCTATGATTATGGCATAGGGTGTGTAGAGAATTCTGAGAAACCCCAGTGGCCCCCCAGGGAATAGAAGCATGTAGACAAGAAGCCCTATAACAGTTGTCGGCACCCCCACCAACGATTCGAAGAAGGATAGCACCATCTCAGCTCTCCTCCTCGTTAGTTGCGATACCAGCAAGCTGAGCAACGTTGCTGCAATAAAGGCCAGGAGAGAGGCCACGGAGGATACATACAAGCTTCTAAGGGTTATTGAAAAAATGGATTCTGCCATATTAAAAAGCCTTTTTGTTTAGCCTAGTCTTGTTAAAGCATGCCAAGCCTGCTCTATTAAACTTTCATTGCCTCTAACAGGATTTACAAGACCCTTGTACTTAGTTGATAGGAGATCCTGCCCACCATTCAATATATAGTCGCTGAGCTTAAGCGCTATATACCACGTGTAGGGATTGTCGCAGGAACTAGCTTTTGAAAGGTACATCGAATACACGTTGACTAGGTAGAGCGGATCTCTTTTAAGTATCACAATATTCTTTAGCTTGCCCTGGTTAACGAGATTTAGATAGCTTCCAATATCTGTTAGCGTATAGGCATTTAGGTTGTCGGCCATTAGAAGCGTTTGGGCCATTCCCTGCCCACTCTTTAAATACCATGGCCTCCCTTCTGGATTGAGCTTGGTTAGATTCCATATCTGTAGTTCTCTGATGTTAGTACCTGACTGGTCACCTCTGCTAACAAACTTTGCCAAGCCCTTTTCGCCAGCTTCGTAGATCCTCTTGAAGGCGTCGACAGAATCAGAGGCGTTTCTCACATTTGCGGGGTCGCTGGATGGGCCAACAACAACAAATTCGTTGTATCCAAAGATAGCGAGCCTCATAATCTTTCCTTGATTCATGTATTGTAGCTCAGGTGATGGCGCATGCACAAACCCTATACATGCCGAGCCATCCGCCAAAAGCCTCAGTGCCTCGCCACTGCCTTTTGCAAGGACATTGAATGTTATGTTCATATGGGTCAAGTTGTTGAAGTTGTTGAAGAAGTCGTTAAGTATACCGATTTGGTATAGAGACGTTGTTGTTGCAATCACTATAGAGTTTTGCTGAGGTGTTTCCACAGTTTTCTCGCTGTAGTGTCTCCCAATGTAGTAGCCTGCAATACCTGCTATAATCACTATAATGATGAAGGCTACATACAATAGTGTTTTTCTCATTGACTTCCCACCTGAGGCTCTACAGCCTTGGCGCGGCTTTAAAAGCGTTATCGCAGGTCTTGGATAACGGTTCTTGTCAAAAGACTTCATCACAGCTTGATTATCTCCCCAATGTTTTTAGGAGCTCTATAACCTTCAAGCGATTCTATTATCGATATAAATTCTCTATCCTTTAAAATACTTGCAAACCTCTTTACAAATTCAATGTCTACGCTATCCAGCGAGAATACAAAGTCGAAGCTCTCCCAAGCTATGGGAATAAACTTTATGTTGTACATCTTGGACAAACATGCTATGCCAATCCCTATATCTGCCTCATTTTCGCTAACGGCTTTCGCAACATCGTTGTGTGTCTTCAGTTCCACAGTCTTCAATATAACGTTCTTCTCTTCTATCCCATGTTTGCTGAGATATTTTCTCAAAAGTGTGTTGAAAAGGAGTCTAGTTCCCGTGGCAGGGGGTCTCAAAGCAATTACTTGCTCCCCGTTTACAACACCTCTCAAAATGTCTTCTACATCCATTGTAGACTTTTTTAGGAAGAATCCTTGGAGTCTTTCATAGCCTTTGACAACCACAACCTTGTTTTCTAGTCCAAACATTTTCAAAGTCTCTATGTTGCTGGGGATGAGATCGCTGTTCACTATATGTATTCCAGCAAAATCTGATTCTCCTAATGTCAGAGAGGCTATTCCTGTTAGAGACCCAACCCACTCAGCATATACAAGTGTCTTGCTTTCCTCAAGAGCTTTGATTAAGTGGTTGAAGGCTATGTCGTGACTTCCCCTATAGTACAAGAATATGTTCTTGGCCTCTGGATATAGATTCTTGAATTCACCTGCAAAGATTCTGTGGTACTGGGATAATGTTTTCCTCAGCAGTTTTAAAGCATCTTCAGACAGAATAACACCACCGCCTTCTCTCCCACCCTTCTTTACATAGCCTATGTTAATCACATCGTCTACTCTCTTAATCAAGTTCCACGCTTTAGAATATCGCATGCCAAGTGCTTTCGCAGCTCTATTTATAGAACCATACCTGTAGACATTAATCAAAAGCCTGAGAACATCTACATCAACAGTTTTAAGATCTCTAGCATTCGAGGAGGCATCAGCAGGCATGGCAATAAAACCTCTGGTTTGGTAAACCTTGCTAGAGGCGATATAAAGATATATTAGCTGAGCGCAAAACGTCTTAAGTAAGAATAAAATTTGGTCTAGAGTACACCATCTTGTTAACGCGCTAAGCAACTACATAATCTAGAGCCGCAAAGGGCTAATGGGATTCGATGGGCGGACTGATAAAATGATGAACCATTGTAGAGCCAAGGCCCGCGGAAGCATATTAAAAGTTTAAAACTCTTACACATTAGAAATTATGACAGGGCCCGTAGCTCAGTTTGGTAGAGCGCCCGGCTGATAACCGGGAGGTCGGGGGTTCAAATCCCCCCGGGCCCACTTCTGGCAAGGGTTTCAACAACTTATTAACCTAGGAAAACAGAGAATTTTTGCAACATGTTACTAGATCAACTAGCACACTGGTGCGGGGGTGCCCGAGCTAGGCCAAAGGGGGCGGGCTCAAGACCCGCTGGCGTAGGCCTGCGTGGGTTCGAATCCCACCCCCCGCACCAACACTTTTCTATATTAGAGAATCCACGAGGCGGTCTAATTGTCGACCAAAACTTTATTTGGATTGTGTCTAAAGATTTTTGGATTTGAGCCCATAGCTATTTATACAGGGTTTAGAGAAATAGCTTTGGCGAGATTCGATGGCAGACAATAACAGACGTGGATGGTTGCTGAAATGTACTGTATGTGGTGTGAGATGGGTTTTAGAGGTAAGCTTTGATATAAGGGATGTAAAGTCTGTTTATCACTATTGCGAGACATGTAAGAAGAACACTTTTCATGAGGTTTTAGGTAGAGTAGAGAATGTAAATAACAATGATAAGTAATGCTTTTAATCCGCACAACAAATGATTAACCAAAGTGGTTCTGTGGGCCGGTAGCTCAGCTGGAAGAGCGCTCGGTTTGCACCCGAGAGGTCCCGGGTTCAAATCCCGGCCGGTCCACCAAAACATAATTTTGAATTTTGTTCTTATATCCATGTCATTACCTGTACATGCTCTAGGTGCTTTGAGAGCTATCCATAAGTTAAGCAAAAAATTCTATTGTTGTGTAAGGGAGAACATAATAAAAATCGCAAGAAAAATTAACTTAATTTTTTTATATGAAAGCTTTTAAGTGTGCAAAAGCTAAGGAGATAACCGCAACAAACTCATCCCGCGGTACCGGCGGCAAAGCGGGACTCGGGAAAAATCCCGTGAATGAACTGCTTGAACTCCAACCGCGGGAATACAGTGCTATAAAACCTCATCTTGAATGGGGACCCGAATAGACCCGGGGATCCCTACCCCGGGGAGGTCGGGTCTCACAGGGGTGTTTCACCACCAGAGAACCACGCAACAGCTTTACTCCCGCCACCCCGCGGCCTTGCGGCCGCGATACCGGTTGATCCTGCCGGACCCGACCGCTATCGGGGTGGGGCTAAGCCATGGAAGTCGTACGCCCCGCAAGTGCGGGGTGTGGCGGACGGCTGAGTAACACGTGGCTAACCTACCCTCGGGACGGGGATAGTCCCGGGAAACTGGGGCTAATCCCCGATAGGCGGAGAGGCCTGGAAGGGTCCTCCGCCGAAAGGGCTAGACCGCTGTGAAGGTCTAGCCGCCCGAGGATGGGGCTGCGGCCCATCATGGTTGTTGGCGGGGTAACGGCCCGCCAAGCCGATAACGGGTAGGGGCCGTGAGAGCGGGAGCCCCCAGATGGGCACTGAGACAAGGGCCCAGGCCCTACGGGGTGCACCAGGCGCGAAACCTCCGCAATGCGGGAAACCGTGACGGGGCCACCCCGAGTGCCCCGAAGAGGGGCTTTTCCCCGCTGTAAGAAGGCGGGGGAATAAGCGGGGGGCAAGTCTGGTGTCAGCCGCCGCGGTAATACCAGCCCCGCGAGTGGTCGGGACGCTTACTGGGCCTAAAGCGCCCGTAGCCGGCCCGGTAAGTCCCCACTGAAATCCCCGGGCTCAACCCGGGGACGGGTGGGGATACTGCCGGGCTAGGGGGCGGGAGAGGCCGAGGGTACTCCCGGGGTAGGGGCGAAATCCGATAATCCCGGGAGGACCACCAGTGGCGAAGGCGCTCGGCTGGAACGCGCCCGACGGTGAGGGGCGAAAGCCGGGGGAGCGAACCGGATTAGATACCCGGGTAGTCCCGGCTGTAAACGATGCGGGCTAGGTGTTGGGCGGGCTTTGAGCCCGCCCAGTGCCGCAGGGAAGCCGTTAAGCCCGCCGCCTGGGGAGTACGGCCGCAAGGCTGAAACTTAAAGGAATTGGCGGGGGAGCACCACAAGGGGTGGAGCCTGCGGCTCAATTGGAGTCAACGCCGGGAATCTTACCGGGGGCGACAGCAGGATGACGGCCAGGCTAACGACCTTGCCCGACGCGCTGAGAGGAGGTGCATGGCCGTCGCCAGCTCGTGCCGTGAGGCGTCCGGTTAAGTCCGGCAACGAGCGAGATCCCCACCCCCAGTTGCTACCCCGGTCTCCGGACCGGGGGCACACTGGGGGGACTGCCGCCGATAAGGCGGAGGAAGGAGGGGGCCACGGCAGGTCAGCATGCCCCGAATCCCCCGGGCTGCACGCGGGCTACAATGGCGGGGACAGCGGGTGCCGACCCCGAAAGGGGGAGGTAATCCCTGAAACCCCGCCGTGGTTGGGATCGAGGGCTGCAACTCGCCCTCGTGAACGTGGAATCCCTAGTAACCGCGCGTCAACATCGCGCGGTGAATACGTCCCTGCTCCTTGCACACACCGCCCGTCGCTCCACCCGAGCGGAGGAGGGGTGAGGCCCATTCCACTACCGGTTACCCGGTAGTGGGGTGGGTCGAACCTCTCCTCCGCAAGGGGGGAGAAGTCGTAACAAGGTAGCCGTACCGGAAGGTGCGGCTGGATCACCTCCTTAAATAAAGGGTGGCGGGAGTAGAGCTGCGTGAATGTTCTCTGGTGGTGAAACACCCCATATGATGTTGCTCGAAACCCCAACTCACTGGGGTTTCGAGCAGAACTAGCAAAGGGGTTAATCCCCTGATGAGCGCTGTGCAGACCCGATACACACCAGCCCCGCCCCAGACCTCGGCAAGAAGCCGCTCGGTGGATGGCTCGGCTTGGGCGCCGAGGAAGGGCGCGGCAAGCGGCGATATGCCTGGGGGAGGCGCAGGCAGCCGTTGAACCCAGGATCCCCGAATGGGAATTCCCGCCACGGGTCAAACCCGTGGCATCCGGGAAACCTGGGCAACCGGGGAGTACCGGAGGGGAACCCCCCGAACGGAAACATCTTAGTAGGGGGAGGAAGAGAAACTAATAAGGATCCCCTGAGTAGGGGCGACCGAAAGGGGGGAAGCTCAAACCAAATCCTCACGGGATAACCGTGAGGAGATGTGGTGTTGAGGCCGTCTATCGAGGACAGGCCCGACCCACGGTAGCCGAAGTGGGCTGGAAAGCCCCGCCGTAGAGGGTGATAGCCCCGTAGGCTAAACCGTGGGGGGCTGAGATAGACGGCCAGAGTACCACGGCTTGGTTTTGCCGTGGGAAGCTGGGGGGCACCAACCTCCAAAGCTAAATACGTCCCAAGACCGATAGCGAACTAAGTACCGTGAGGGAAAGCTGAAAAGTACCCCGGAAGGGGGGTGAAAAGAGCCTGAAACCGAGCGGCTAATCACGGTGCGGCCCGAAAGGGATGATCTTTCCCGAAGGAAACCCGGGTGACCGGGGAGTACGAGGGAAGGGGACCGGGGTCGCACCGTCCGTCTTGAAACACGGGCCGGGGAGTTCACAGCCGTGGCGAGGCTAAGGGGGTTAACCCCGAAGCCGTAGGGAAACCGACGGCCCGCAGCCGAGGTCTTCCTCGGCGAGGGGCGGGGTCCGACAAGGGCCTGTAGTCACGGCTGTGAGACCAGAAACCGGGCGATCTAGGCGGGGGCAGGGTGAAGCCGGGGGTATCCCCGGTGGAGGCCCGAAGGGGTGCTGACGTGCAATTCGCTCCCATGACCTCCGCCTAGGGGCGAAAGACCAATCTAGCCCGGTGATAGCTGGTTCCCCCCGAAGTGCGTCCCAGCGCAGCCCCGCCTGAGGGTGCCCACGGGGTAGAGCTACGGATCGGGGGTTGCTGGCGGGATGACCGCCAGTGCTCCCGGTCCAACTCCGAACCCGTGGGCCCCGTAGACGGCGGGAGTGGGGCACCCGGGGTAAGCCTGGGTGCCGAGAGGGGAACAACCCAGACCGGGGTTAAGGCCCCTAAGTGCCGGCTTAGTGCCAATCTCAAAGGGCGTCCCGAGCCTTAGACAGCGGGGAGGTGGGCCTAACAGCAGCCATCCTCTAAGGAGTGCGTAACAGCTCACCCGCCGAGGCTCGGGGCCCCGAAGATTGGTCGGGGCTAAGCCGGCCGCCGAGACCCCGGGGCAGAGCCGCTATGCGGCTCTGATCCGGTAGGGGGGCGCCGGAGTGGGACAGAAGCCGGGCCGTGAGGTCCGGTGGACCCGCTCCGGGTGCGGATCCCGGCGGTAGTAACAGCAAAGAGGGGTGAAAACCCCCTCCGCCGGAAGGACCAGGGTTCCTTGGCTACGATTGTCGGCCAAGGGTTAGCCGGTCCTAAGGCGGGCCGTAACTCGGACCCGCCGAAAGGGAAAGGGGTTAATATTCCCCTGCCGCGGGGGTAGGTGCGGCAACGCAAGCCCTGTCCCCGACGCCTCGGGGTAGGCCGACTGGGGCAGTCATGCCCCAGCTAACTACCCGAAGGCCGGGGAGTGCCGTAAAGGCGAGAACCGGCTGAAGGGAGGAATGGCCGCCCGTTAGGGCGGTTCGGCCGAGCCCTGGGGCCCATGAAAAGGGGACAGGGAACGATCCCCCGCGCCCGTACCGAGAACCGCCACAGGTGCTCCTGGGTGAGGAGCCCAAGGCGTGCGGGGGCTAACCCGGGCTAGGGAACTCGGCCAAGTTAGCCCCGTAACTTCGGGAGAAGGGGTACCTGCGGTTCTGGGGTTAACCCCTGGAACCGCAGGTCGCAGTGACTAGGGGGTCCTGACTGTTTAATAAAAACATAGGTCCCCGCTAGCCCGAAAGGGTGTGTACGGGGGCCGAATCCTGGCCACTGGCGGTCCGTGAAACCGGGGTTCAACCCGGCGAAGCGCCGCTGAAGGCCGGGGGTAACTCTGACCCTCTTAAGGTAGCCAAATGCCTTGCCGGGTAAGTTCCGGCGCGCATGAAGGGATCAACGAGGGCCCCACTGTCCCAGCCCGGGTCCCCGTGAAGCCCACGGAGCCGGTGCACAGGCCGGCATCCCCCCGTAGGGAGAGAAGACCTCGTGGAGCTTTACCGCAGCCCGGTGTATGCCCCCGGCCTCCGCTGCATAGCGTAGGCGGGACCCTGTGAGAACGGGCCTCCGGGTCCGTTGGAGGGGCCAATGAAACACCGCCCAGTGGGGGCCGGGGGCATTACCCTGGGGATTACCCAGGGGACAGCACCGGGTGGGCGGTTCGGCTGGGGCGGCACGCCCGCGAAAAGGTAACACGGGCGCCCAAAGGCCAGCTCAGGCGGGTCAGAACTCCGCCGTAGAGTGCAAGGGCAAAAGCTGGCCTGACCCGGCTCTTGACAGTAAGGGGCCGGGCCGGGAAACCGCGGCCTAGCGAACGCTCGTGCCCCCTTGGTGGGGGCCGGGCATGACAGAAAAGTTACCCCGAGGATAACAGGGTCGTCGCGGGCGAGAGCCCACATCGACCCCGCGGTTTGCTACATCGACGTCGGCTCTTCCCATCCTGGGGGTGCAGCAGCCCCCAAGGGTGGGGCTGCCCGCCCATTAAAGGGGAACGTGAGCTGGGTTTAGACCGTCGTGAGACAGGTCGGACTCTACCCACGGGGGGTGCAGGCCGCCTGAGGGGAAGGTGACCTCAGTACGAGAGGAACGGGTCGCCGCGGCCTCTGGTGTAGCGGTCGTCTGGCAAGGCGTATGCCGCGTAGCTACGCCGTGGGGGGTAACCGCTGAAAGCATCTAAGCGGGAACCCCTCCCCGAAAAGAGGCGGCCGTTCCCGGGCTTTGCCCGGGAGGAGGGCTCCCGTAGAAGACGGGGTTGATGGGGCGGGGGTGTATGCCCCGAGGGGCTTATGCCCCGAGGGGTGTAGCCCACCGCTCCCAATCGCCCGACGCCAGTCTGGGACGGGGCTGGGTATAAGCGGGTCTGCACAGCGCTCATCGGATTTTCTATGAATGTGTTTCTCGTGATGTGGGCTATACCCTTATTTTCTCCTGGTGCAGATAACTTGGTTTAGACAAGTTCATAGATAAACGTCTATGTGGTGAGAGCTTCATGACCGTGGATCAGCAGGTAGGTGAGAAGCAGAAGGATGCTAAAAAGGCTTGGATACAGAAAATGATAAGAAGTGCCAAGCTTCATCACAAGCTTTGCCCATTTTACGATAGGAAAAAGAGGCTCTGTTTTCTCAAGCTTGGAGAGAAGTGTACACTTGATGGAAGGTTTGAAAATTGTCAAATATTTATTGGGTTTCTTGATAGGAGATATGATGAGATTGTTGCATCAGGCAAACCTCTTCCAATAGATTTTGAGGATCCTCTGGTTCAGTTTGGTGTTTCATAACTATGTGTGGTAATCCACTAGAAGATGTTAGAGCTTGTATAGCAGAGTCGCTTGAGGCTTCAGTGGATAATGTGAGGATGGGGTTCGATATCCCGAGAGAGGAGTTTGGAGATGTTTCAATAATTTTGTCAAAGGCTATGATAGAAAGAGATAAGGTTTCGCCAGAGAAGCTCAAGGGCTGTAGGTTTGTATCTCAAGCTGATCTGAAGGGGATATACCTAAACATTTTCTTGGATAGAGAAAAGTTTACGCAACTGGTTTTGGGCTATGTTGTAGACAAGAAGGATTACGGTGTTTGTAGAGAGAAGATACAGAGAAACATTGTTGTAGAGTATGTTTCTGCGAACCCCATACACCCACTACACATAGGGGCAGCGAGAAACGCTGCACTAGGAAGCTTCATAGCAAGGATTCTCAGAGCCTTTGGAAACAATGTGCAGACAAGGTTTTATATAAACGATGCTGGGAGGCAAACAGCTATGGTTGCTCTAGGATTCAAGCTTCTCAAAGAGATTGAGAAGCCGGCTAATATGAAGTCTGACCACTGGGTGGGGATAATATATGCTATAACAAACACTGTTGCCGAAATCCAGAGGATTAAGAAAGAGCTTGAAAAAACAAGTGGGGAGGAGGCAAAGAAGCTGAGGAGTGAGCTCGATGAGCTTATGGCTGATGCAGCCAGGCTTTACAGTGTCGCTCCAGACGCATTCAACATCATATCAGAGGCTATGAAGAGCATAGACTTTGAAGAGGAGGTATCAAGAATAATGAAAGACTATGAAGAGGGAGAACAAAGCACAACATCTCTTGTTAGAAGCATAATAAACATGTGTATAGAGGGATTCAAAGAAACCCTCAAAAGATTTGGTGTAGAGATAGAGGTCTGGGACTGGGAAAGCGACCTCATATGGAGTGGCGAGGTAGAGAAAATATTAAGCGAGCTAAGAAAAAAAGCAACAATACACAAAGGGGCTTTGGCAATAGACTTCAAGGAAATAGACAGGGAAGACATTAGAGAGAGGCTCAGAATAGAAAAAAGCTTGGAAGTACCACCACTAATAATACAGAGAAGCGATGGAACAACACTCTACACTGTAAGAGACATTGCATATACCCTGAAAAAATTCAGAGAATTCAACGCAGATATGGTAATAAATGTGATCGCATCAGAACAAAAGCTACCGCAATCACAGCTGAGACTAGCACTATACATGCTGGGCTACACAAGAGAGGCCGAGAACCTTATCCACTATAGCTATGAGATTGTAAATGTTGAGGGTACGAAGATGAGCTCTAGAAGGGGAAGGATAATAACATTGGACGAGATAATGAATGAGGCTAAGAAAAGAGTTCTGATAGAGCTCGAGAAAAGAGGTGGAGGATCAGAGGAGGTAGCGGAGAAAGTAGGCATAGCAGCAATAAAATTCTACCTACTATCAGTATCCCCATCAAGACCAGTGAAGTTCGCATGGGACTCTGTTCTAAACTTTGAAAGAAACTCTGCCCCCTACCTACTATATACATATGCTAGGACAGAAGGGATATTCAGAAAAGCAAGAGAGCTGGGAATAGAGCTGAACTGGACCAAAATGCTCCAGAAAATTGACAAGAGGCTAGCTGAAAACACTAGGAGGTGGAGACTGATAAAACTTGTTGCATCATTTCCAGACATTCTGTATAAGAGCTACAGAGAGTTGGATCCATCACCACTGGCTATATATACCTTGAAAGTAGCTGACGAATTCAATACTTGGTATGATGAAGAGCCAATAGTTCTTGAAAAAGATGAGAGTCTGAGAGACTCGAAAATACTGCTAGTGTATGCAGTAAATAAAGTACTTAGAAACTCTCTCCAGATGCTAGGTATAGAGCCCATAGACAGAATGTGAAAATGGTAAAAACTATGAGTGAATGCACAAACACTGTATCCACATACGATCTTGAGGGTTATGCGATGGCAGGTCTTGTAATGGAATCCAAATATGTATCGTGTGGAAAAGGAAAAGAGAGAATAATTGTTAAGCTAGCAGATGGCAGAACCGTGTGTAGCGAATGCACAGAAACAAAATTTATTGAAACAGCAAAAAGGGTTGTCGAGCTATACAAAGCATTTAGGTTGTTGCAGAAATGATGAATGGTATTACCACAGAGCCGCAAGCGATGAAGAAGACACTAGACACTGAACCATATTGACAGCTATAAATTTATAAACCTTTAAAGATAGATAGCTAGGAATCAATCAGATTTGCTTAAGGTGGTGAAAAACGCAGTTTTGTCCGAAGTGCGGAGGCTTAATGAAGCCAATGAAAAAAGATGATGGTTCAATGGTTTTGAAATGTAGTAAGTGTGGCTATGAAATACCCTTCTCCGGACCCTCTTCTGGAGCTGGCTATACAATGGGTATACAGACGTCATCTAGCGACAGGGTTAAAACAACATCTGTTATAAGTGAGGGGAAAAAGATTGGGAGGAAGAAGGAGGAGATAGAGCAGGAAAAAGAGGAGTACTACAAAGAGATTTTCCTCGATCTCCTCCACGAGGAGGAGTATGGCGGTGAAGAAACATAGATATTGATGTTGAAGATTATCTAAAGAGAATTGTTGATAAAGCCGAGAAAGAGTCCGACAATATATACAACAGATTGGTTGATAGTATTAGCTCTAAGAGATCGATCGCAATAATATATTGTGGATCTGTGGAGGGCGTTGCAAGGCATTTAGAATCAATTCTAAGAATATCAAAACCAGGGATCAATCTATTGACAATGCATGGAGATTATATACACAACATAATGCTACCTTATGTAAGCGAGTCTATAGACCATGCAGTAATCTTTTCACATAGCCTTGCAATATCATGCCTACAGAGAACATATCAATCACTAAAGCTTCTAGGTGTTGATCTTTCTGCAATTGCTCCAAAACCAATTAGTATAGAAAGGTCTTTGAAATTTGATGAAGAGAGCCTTATAGAAATCGATGAAAGAGTGTACAGGTTGGCAACAACTTTGGCTAGTATAAAACTTGGTGTTAAGCTTGGTGGCAGGGATATTCAAAGAATTAAGAGAATGGAGCAGGAGGTGACACTATCTAGCATAGTTGGGGATATAACGAAGAAGTTCGGTGAGGATGCTGATAAGGCTAGGGAATGCGATTTGGTCACAGCTACATACTCTATGCTGAGTGTCGCAGAGGAGCTTGGAGATCTAGGCTACTTATATACTACAGTCGATAAACTACACAAGTTTATAAGGATTGCAAGAAACGTTGCAACATTCTATACAACAGCAGAGGAGCACATAATGAGAGAGGTCATATTAAGTACAAAGAGGTTTACCACACAGAAAAGCTTTGTGGAGATAAAGATTAATACAGATCCTTTTACAGCACCATTATACGGATTGGTCATAGCCTCTTACATCTCATTGAAGAATCTTCGTAAAGAAGAGAGTACGAGATTAATTATATAAGCTTTTAGACTCTGCACAAAACTAGGAGTCTTGTGTGCGGCGCCGGGGTAGCTCAGCTGGTAGAGCGCGGGGCTGTTAACCCCGTGGTCGGAGGTTCGAATCCTCCCCCCGGCGCCAAACCAATGTTGTCAAACTATGATGAGGCTTGAAAGGGTTGATTTGTGATAGGCTCGCGCAGGTCTGAATCCAATGAAGATTTTCCTTGGAGTTACTGGTGCTAGTGGATGTGTTATAGCATTGCGATTAGCAGAGGTTTTGAATAGCCTTGGCCACGAGGTTTATGCAACAGTTTCAGAAAATGCACTGGTTGTAGTTGATTATGAGTGCAAAAATAGGAGCTGGTTCCTAGATAAGATAAAAAGCTTTTCAAAGGTTCTTTACAGCGAAAAAGATCTTCATGTAGCTATTGCTAGTAGTAGCAATGCTCTTGATGCATACATAATCGCACCAGCATCGATAAAAACCATTGCAATGATTACTAATGGGCTAGCCGATAACCTAATTGTAAGGGCTTCTTTAATAGGATTGCGAATGAAGAAACCTGTGGTAGCTGTTGTTAGAGAGGCCCCATTAGGTGTTGTAGAACTCAACGTTCTTCTCAATGCGGCTAAACTAGGTATATCAATTGTGCCTGCTGTTATAGGTTTTTACTCACATCCACAAAGTCTTAGAGACGTTGTAGACTTTATAGTAGGTAAGGTGCTCGATCTTTTAGGCATAGAGCATAATCTGTATAGAAGATGGGGAGGCTCTAAAGATCCTCAAACCCGAGATCCTTGCGAATACCTCTACGACTAAGCAAGTTCTTAAGGCTATCCGAGCCCTCTTGTTTCTCAACCTCCTTCAAAAACTCGTTCTCGGACTTTTCGCTACTCTTAATAGCTGCAAGGCATCTGCCATCCGGCAAAAGATATCTATTGCTACAGGATGCATATTGACACTTGTATCCAATGCAGTAGTCATTTACCCAAGTACACCATGCCATAGGCTTTCCATCAATAAGTTTTAGTATCAGTGCTCTTTTTGCACATCTGAACAAGGGACACGAAGGGCTGCACTGGCTTCCAATAGGCCTTGGTACAAGCTCTTGTCTACTCTCTTTATGCTCTACATATTGGCGGTGTATAGGCTTTGAATGTCTCTCATCTCTTCTAGTATAGTTCTCTCCTCTTGAGGCTTGGCCATGCCTAGGAAAGTGCTTACCTTGTCTCTCCCTACCATCTTCCTTCTTATTATGCAAACGATTTTCACCATTCCCAATAGACAAAACTTCTATTTCTGGGTTTATCCTATAACTTAACCCATTTAAAAATTATATAGTTTACAGAGTAATCCTTCTCATTTACAATAGCCAGAACAGACTTCTTCCTAACACTATGCCCCATCCTTCCAAGCCCCACTATGTCCACAGCCCTTAAATAGTCATTACTTGAAGCTACCGTTACAACATATGGTGCATGTTCGAGACCAGGACCGAGTTCATATACTGTAAAGTCTGATCCAAATTTCATTCCACTTCTAACTATGTAGCCTTGTTCCCTCAAATGCTTAAAAACAGTATACTTTCTCTTGAACTGTGGCATAATATTCACAAAATACTTTTCAAGATCGCTACAACTGATTCTGGATCCGTGAAGCAGCGGAGCTGCCACACCTTTTTCACATAGATACAATGATTCATACATTGATAAGATAAGTGGTGTATTATATACAGCGTTTGGATTGGGTTTTGCAACACCTAATGGCTTGCCTATGAACATCTTGAAAAGCTTCATAGCCTTCTCAACATCGGCTACAATACCCTTCCAGCCGACAATGTATATGCTTACCCTTAGCTCTTCTTCGCTATGTGAAGGCATAATAAAGCCTCGTATAGTTTAGATGCTGATTCCGCCAGATCCGCGGCGTTGTCTGATAACACATATGAGTATGTATCATCATACACATTATTGGCTAGAGCCTCGTAAACATAGCTCTCTATACTGTTTACGGTTTTTGACAGATAATCTATTGTTTCATCAATTTTGTTGCTTCTTGAGATTAATGCAGAAAAGTAGTTTGTTACAGTCTTCAGATATGAAATTATCATGTTCACTAATTTCTGTACCTGGATAAGGAATTCTTCATTTCCTTTTATTCTTTTCAGTGATGTATTTATAAGCACCAAAACCTTGTATACATCTTGAAGAATGTTCCTGATGTTGTTAAGCAAATTCATGTAATGCACTGTATATGAAAAAGTTGTTGAAACCTTTGCTAGGTAAATGTATGAAGACTCTATAGAATCCTTACAACTATGGAACAGAGCCACAGCCTTCTGAAGTCTATTTTTAGCACCTTCTAATCTATCTGAGATCATATCATCCAATATTTCTTTGATTATTTCAGCTAGTTGAGCGATCTTTGCAGTTGTATTGCCAAGGCTCTCTATAAGGGATTCCTCTGCTATTGATAATTGCATAATGTCTGGGCTCAGCACATCGCTAGGCAAACTCTCTTCACCATGATATGTTTACATCTGCTAAATTAGAAGCTGTAGAGAGAATATAAATGTTATCATGTTTATGCCTCTTTAAGAAGGGATTGCACATGCATATTAATGACTTTTGCAAGCTCTTTTATCTTGGCAATCCTTTCAATTTCCTCATCAATAACTATTTCAATGTTCATTAAACTTTTTCTATATGTTTCTAGATTACTCCAAAACTCCATCTCCTCGGTTGTGGCCACCTCGTATATGAAGAATGTGAGTAGATCCAGTTTGGTAAGAGATTCTTGGTCTAGCTCTTTTAGGTTGTACTGTGTTATGGAATAGAGTGTTGCACCAAGTTTCTGGGACAAGCTCTTTAGTTTTTTCACATACTGCTCAAATGTTTTTGTAGATGCGCTATTAAGTGGTTCTAGTCTTACCTTCCTACTTTTTCTTAGATGCTTACTATGCTCATGCACCACATTTTCTAGGAGCGTTATTATGCTCATGCACCTGTCCCAGATCTAAGCAGCTCTAATGGTGCATATACTGTTATCTGCTATACCATTCTTTTTCATTAGCTCGGGATTCACATAGACAAAGTTTGGAGATGCAGAATCATCTATCACAGCTTTTAATTTAAACCTCTTCTTGCCAGCCACACTAATTTCTATGTAATCTCTTATACTCAATTCTTTTGCCAATGATGAAGCAATTTTCGCTTCACTTTCATTAACACTATTGTCATATAGTAGTCTAAGCCGCTTCTCCTTTGCTCCTTGCTTCTTCCTAGACAAAACTTCTGATGGCGGTGGTACAACTGCTAGCAGCTTCTTCAAATCTATTTTCTCATGTTGCTCGATCTCCTCTGTAGCATCATTCTTAACACTATCACTACTCACGTCAAAAACCACCTTCAATTATCAATCAAGGAATATAGCTTTACATAAAATAAAAGTCTTTCTATCTTTAACTGCAAACTCTTTTTACTTCCTAACTTCTAATCTGACTGAGATTCTATTACTGGGTACCCCAAACCGAGGATGTCCACACCCTTAAGCCCCATATCAATCACCTTTGCAACATCATTAATTGGTACACGAATCTGTTTTCTAGTATCCCTATCTCTGATTGTGACATCTCTTTTGTTTATAGAGTCATAGTCTACAGTAATGACATATGGTATTCCAATTTCATCTGCTTGGGCATATTTCTTGCCTATTGATCCGCCCTCTAGGTATCGTACATAGTAGAGCTTTTTGAGCGTATTGAAGATTTCTTGAGCGATTTTCTCGAGAGGCTCCTTAT
The DNA here is from genome assembly GCA_038735125.1 of Ignisphaera sp. Lineage (NCBI taxonomy): Archaea > Thermoproteati > Thermoproteota > Thermoprotei > Desulfurococcales > Desulfurococcaceae > Ignisphaera > Ignisphaera sp. Next base: position 67,388 of record JAVYNU010000006.1, on the reverse strand, counting down.
CAACTAGCGTGGCTATGCCAACTTTTATTGGCGCTAGCCTCTTTGGTATTCTAAGCACGGTTCTGTCCCCTTCTTCGCTATAGGCATACTCTAACACAACATACATGAGTCTCTCAGCGCCAAAAGAAGGCTCAGCAACGTGGGGAATGAACTTCTCTGTCCACGCACTCTCTTCAACCGTTTCAATCCTTAGAACGTTTTTGGGTATGTCAACGCCGCCAATATTAATGTAATCGCCTTTAGTCTCTTCAACAATCTTCATAAGATCCTCATTACTTGTCGTAGCCAGGGCTCTAAATATTGTAGAGGCTTTGGCGCCAAACATGCTTACAATAGCATTTTTATCATATTTAACAACAACCCTCTTAATTATTTTAGGGGATTTTAACTGTCTTATAGCATATAGATCAGCTTTGCTAAACGCAATATGTCTTTCAAGATCGTAGACATGGCGATACGCATGCCCAGAAACCTCTAGTTTACCCAGCTTCTCAACAAGGACTATCTGGTCGAAGGTCTGTTTGGAGTAGTGTGCTCTTTCACTAGGTAGCTTCTCCTCAAAATATGTTTTTTCATTAGCTACACCAAGGGCATTGATAAACCTCTTTGCTATACACATCCAATATGCTAGCCAGGGGCTTATAATTATTTTTTCATTGAATGCCTCTACAACATTTACTGAAATATATTTATCCTCTCCTCTACTTCTCTGCTCAGCTGTTAAGATATTTATTCTCTCATTTGCACAATTCTCGTAAAGCAGTTCACAACGAGGGTCTGTATCGTCGTAGAAAAACTCTATTTCCATGATCGTAAACTCTCTTAGTCTTATCGGTCCTTGTCTAGGCGAGATCTCGTTTCGCGCTACCCTCCCTATCTGCGCTATTCCAACAGGCAGCCTTCTCCTCATCAATTCATATACACGTTTAAAGTTTATGAACATACCCTGGGCAGCTTCAGGCCTCAAATAGGCTAGGTTGCTTGGAGAGTATGGACCTATGTATGTTTGGAAAAGTAATAGAAATTTGTGGACATTTCCAAGAGGACCTCCACAGATAGGGCACTTAATGTTATTCTCTCTTATCAGTTTGTCTAGTTCCTCAGCACCGAGCCCCTCTGCTGATATTCCTAGCTTTTCCTCAACTAGGTGATCTGCTCTAAAGATTCTGTGGCACTGTAGACATTCCACAGCATAGTCTGTAAAGTTCTCTTCATGTCCGCTAGCCCTAAGCACCATTGCTGGTGTAATAATTGGGGTCTCGATCTCTATAACAAAGTCTTGGTGTTGTTTAATAAAATATTCTCTCCAAAGCTCAATAACGTTGTTTTTTAGTAACACACCCAGAGGTCCAAGGTCGTAGAATCCTGCTTGTCCTCCATAAATTTCATAGGATTGCCACAGAAAGCCCTTTCGAACAGCAAAGTCTATGATCTTATCATATTTTGACGACATCCTGCATCACTATATTGCTTACCTGTAGATATTCTCATCTTTTAACTTAAAAACTTAAGCTATAGAGAATTTAAAATCGTTTAGACGGGCGATAACATATGAAAAACATCTATCTAAGTAACATCTTAGAGTCAAATGCTTTTCTCGGATTCAATAAATCACTTGAAGAAACGCCATTCATGGTTGTTGGAGCTCCACTAGATATGTCAACATCGTATAGAGGGGGTTGTAGCAGAGCACCAAAAGCGTTGAGAGAAGCCTCAAAATCTCTTGAGCTCTGTACAGCGCTCTCAAATATTGATTTAGAGCAAATCGGTTTCCATGATCTTGGAGACATAGTTTTAGCACCAGGCGATATTTTACAGTCTTTGGCCCGGATCGAGAATGTCATTTACGAAATACTTGGATACAACAAAATCGTGTTTATACTGGGTGGCGAGCATACTATAACTCTACCAGCATTCAAGGCTTTTTCTAAGCGCTTTCAAGACCCATGCCTAATAGTTTTTGATGCTCACACTGATCTTAGACACGAGTATTTGGGATCTAGGTACAATCATGCAACAGTTATTAAGAGGGTATCTGAAGAGGCTCAATACAAGAAGATAATAATTGTTGGGGCAAGAGCTATAAGCAGAGAGGAGATAGAACAAGTCAAAAGCATGGATAGCAGAATAAGTGTTATTAGGGTAACAGGCTCAGTCCAGGCTAACGTTATAGAGCGCCTAGAAAAGGAAATTGAAGTCTGTAAAAATAATCCAAAGTATCTCTCAATAGACATTGACTTTATGGATCCATCGTACGCGCCAGGTGTTCAAACACCAGAGCCTTTAGGGTCAACACCAACAGATTTGTTGAATGCTATAAGTAGGATTGTAGACGAAAAGTTGCTTGCTATTGACATTGTTGAGATAACCCCAGAGCACGATCTTTCGGAGATAACAACTTTTTTAGGCGCTAAAATATTGACGGAAATTGCAGGGATGGTCGCAAGGAGGTTAAATATAGGAAGTGGTTGTTGGTAGCCGGGCGGGGATTCGAACCCCGGTCACGGGGGCCAGAGCCCCGCATCCTTGGCCGCTAGACGACCCGGCTTCATAGGCAGTTTATTTTTGTGGAGTATTTAAGTCTATGTCAATATTCTTAAACTTTAATTAAATGTTCAACAAAATCGATGCAATATATTGTGGCGAAAAGTTTATAAACCTTTTGCAAGAAGGATTAAGAGGCGTTATAAAAATGGTTATAAGGCCTTCTGAGCCTTCTCAAGAAGATATTTTATCTCAGTGTCCCAGCGGAAACATAATTTATGATGAAGTTAGGGGGGAGTGGATATGTGCAGATAGTGGTGAGGTTATCGCCGAGCATGTTATTGATAGAGGTCCTGAGTGGAGGGCTTTTACAGCCGAGGAGAGGGACAGGAGAAGCAGGGCTGGCGGTCCAATAAATGTTGCTCTACATGATAGTGGCCTCTCAACAGTTATAGACTGGTATGATAGGGATGTGACTGGAAGAAAGCTTGATCTTAAGAAAAGACTGGAACTTATAAGAATTAGAAAGTGGCATAGCAGAATGAGGATTCAAAGTGCTGTAGATAGAAACCTCATACAAGCTCTAAATGAACTCGATAGACTTGCTGACCAGCTGAACCTCCCTAGAACTGTTAGAGAAGAAGCTGCAATGATCTATAGAAAAGCTGTTGAGAGAGAGCTTGTGAGGGGCAGGGCTATAGATAGCATGGTTGCGGCTGCACTTTACGCAGCTTGCAGAATCCATGGAGTTCCTAGAACGCTAGATGAGATTTCAAAGTTTGCTAAAAGCACTAGAAAGGAGATTGCAAGATGCTATAGACTACTTCTTAGAGAACTTAGCTTAAAAATACCTATTGTTGATGCAGCAGACCATGCACAAAGAATTGCATCAATTTTAGGGCTAAGCGGGGCAACAGTAAAAACAGCTATCGAAATCATTCAGAAAGCTAGGGAACGCGGGGTCACAGCTGGTAGAGACCCAGCAGGTGTTGCAGCAGCAGCTGTTTACATAGCAGCGCTCTTAAACGATGAGAGAAGAACGCAGAAAGAAGTGGCAATGGCTGCAGGCGTTACAGAGGTTACTGTAAGAAATAGATACAAAGAGCTCATCAGTGTATTGAGTAGTGAAGAGCTTAAGGGCGGTAAAAAGTATTAGCAACTTGGCATCTTTGTATTGCAAGTACATGTAATTGTTGTCTTGACCAAGTCATCAAGGCTCATATAATTTTATTGGCTAGATAGCCCTAATAGTCTTTACTTCGCCACTTCTGGCCTTAGCTATAACCCTATATCCGCAATAAGGGCATCTTATAGTCATCATAACTGTTAGTTGAGATTCATCAAATTCTCTTCTGCATCGTATACATATATACTTGACCATGGGCAGACGCCTAGCATGTACTTAAACAGAGTCTGCACGAAGTAAACTTTTAAACTCTTCTGTACAAAGACCTTTTTGGGCATGTAAACAAATGAAATCAGAATTAGAGTGTATGGGACTACCACCAGAGCTATGCACACAGTTAGAAATGGAATCACAAGTAATCAAAATCAAGCTGGAACATAGAAAGATGGGTAAGGTTGTCACAGTTGTTGAAGGGATTGATGAAAAAGCATTTGATTTGAAAAAGCTAGCCTCTTACTTGAAAACAAAATTGGCTGCTGGGGGAACTATTAAGAACGGTAGAATAGAGATTCAAGGCGATCATAGATCAAGGTTGAAAAAAATATTGATTGAAGAGTTTGGTTTTAAACCGGAGAACATAGTGTTCATAGAAGAAGAGTGAGGGTGTAGTTGCTACATACAAAATATTTTTGCATAGAAATTGCGTAAAAAAGAAAATGCATTACTTACTCAGTGCGAGAGCTTATCATCATACATCCGACCTCAGATGGTTTGCTTATCATCATTTTCTAGCAAGTTGCAATACATACCTTGCTATATTTTTCGCTGGGTTAATACCTGTAACCTTTTGTATTCCTCTCCACTGGGGCGATGCATTAACTTCAAAAACTACGTAACCCTCCTTCGTTTCTCCAAAGTCTATGCCTGCATAGTGAAGCTTTAAAACATCTAAGATTTTAAATGAATATTCCTCCAGCTCTCTATCAAGTTTCTCAATAGGTTTTGCAATGGCTCCTTGCGCTATGTTTGTCTTCCAATTCTTGGGGTCAGTTTGTATTCTATAGTAAGCAGTAACAACGTCATTACCAACAACCAGCACCCTGATGTCCCTGCTAGGCTTCTCGATAAACTCTTGAACATATATAGGCTGTTTTATCTGTGCAAGAGTCTTTCCTATGGTATATGCAAGATCCGGATTATCAACCTTTATAACCCCAAAACCGAGACTGCCTATAAGAGGTTTTATAACAGCTTTAGAAAGTGTTTCAACAGCCTTGATTGCCGTGTAGTGATCTTCTACAACAATAGTCTTTGGAACTGGTATCCCAGCCCTACTGAGCAGGCATAGGCTTAGATATTTGTCTCTTGCTGTCACATATGACTCAACTGGATTCACAACTGGTATACCTGTAAGCTCCACATGTTTGAATAGGTCAACTCTTCGAAGATATGTTTCAACAGTTGTTGCAACACCTAAATCACGTAGGATAACAGCATCAAAGTCAACAGGTTTCAAAGAGCTTGTATAAACTATTTCATGGATCCCACCAATAAATGATGTTATATCTGATGGTCTTATATACGTAGCTTCACCACCTAACTCCTCTATTGCTAACATTATTTGTCTAACACTCCAGGGGGGTATGGGTTTATCTGCTACAACACCTACCTTCATACTAATCATCATTGTCCTAAGTCTTTCACTAAACACTTTTTGTAAGACATATAAGTGTTGTTAAAGATTTACAAAATATCTCTAGCCATTCTATCGCTATGGTTGAAACATATATTGCATCATATTCGCCAGCACCGCCAATAATCAACATCTTTGCTCTCATTTCATTGGTAAAATAAACACCATGTAGAATATCAGATCCTATTATTATGCCTAACTGCGTAACTAATGGAAGTACATGAGGATAGAATTCACTACCACCATACAGAAATGATGTCAATATAAAATATGGCATCACATATCTTAGAATATTTATGGCAAAAAATTTGCTAGTTATTATGGTATTTAATGATGATAATGCTATAGCCAAGCTAATTAGAAAAAATAGTGATAAATAGTCTATACTTTGGAAACTCCATAGAGCCATCAATGTTGATGTTACCAGAGGAACCACAGCCCCTCTTAGATCTAACGCTATTCTTCTAACAATCAAACTAACAGCATTCTTAGAAGCTTTTAATCTAATAAAATCTATGCTAAGAACTACTATCAGCACTGCTATAGCTATTGATATATCTTTCAATACTGCAAAGCTATAGACAATTATAGTTGCTATAAATAGAACATGGATTTTTGTATTCAATAGAATCACCTCTTAATGCATTTGATTAAAGCAAATAAATTAAGTTGTGAGACTGTTTATCTCAAGGTAATGAAAAGATGATAACGGAGGTTATCAAAGCACTGTTTTATGCGTGCAACAGCTACCCCAAGATATCAGCTCCTCACAGGTATAGCCTCTCAGATGATTTTGAGTTATGTGTTCTTTCTTCGATATTGCCAGCTACAACATCTCATGAGATTGTATACAATATTGTTGCTGAGCTCAGGTCTGGGAGGAGAACTATAAGGGAGCTAGAAATAGGCAAGATGATCACGAGGAATATAATGCTTCTTTTAAAGGAGCTGGGATACAACATTCCAATACCAGTTGTGATATCATCAACAATTATTTTGTACATAGATGCCTATCTTTCTAACAAAATAGAAAAAGAGTTTCATGAAGCAGTTAAAAAAGTTTTCAATGCTTTAAATTTAACTCCATCCCAAGAAACCGTGGAATTGCTTAAGATATTTAATAATGTAGGTGGAGAGTTTCGCAAAATTATTGATGCGAGTGAACTTACAGAGAGGAGGGTACTTACTGAGGATCTAAGCTTGGGTCAGATGTTTTCAATTATATCAAGATATAACAAAGGCTTTGCATTCTTTATATCACTACAAAGAATCTTGAACGTTTTAACAATGGCAGACAACCTCTTCAAATCTCTTCAAAGCATTAATAATATCTTATCAAAAATATTCATAGAGCTTGCGAAAGACGACATCCCAACTGGAATAGACTTTGATAAAACAGTTTTCGCTAACCTCATAAAAATAGATTTGGAGATGAGAAAGAAGGGCATTGATCTTACATATCTAATGCCATATATAATGCTAGCATCTTTCTACTTAGTGAAAACTAAATTGTAATTAGTTTAACGCCTTTATTAGCAGGTATAGAAACATTGTAAATAGCTGTGCCATTTATATTAGCTTCTGTTTTTTGAGAGTTATGAGCATGACCATGTATAGCGATATCAGGTTTTATATCCATGCCTTCTATTATAGGATATCCCAAGAAATGATATATCGATGGGTTTTCCCCAAAGATTGTGAGATAACTTGAGGCATAATGTGTTATCAAGATGGTGTAATAATCTTTTTTGCAGGCTCTGACCATATTTATGATGTTCCCTAAATTCCTAGAATAAATATTTTCAATTCCTTTAATATTTCTCTGTTGCCATGTAGTAGGCTTTTTTAATACTCCTCGATCTCCTACAAAGCAAATTTCAAAGTCATCTAACTTAACAATTCTGTAACTGTTATTAAGCCATATTACTTGAGGATAAGCCGAATAGTAATTTTCTTCTGTACCAAAATATTCTTCATTACCAAAGACCGCTATAACAATTGGCCTGCTATAAATGTGTGGAAAAAGCTTCTGTAGAACGGATAAGACTACTCTCATGTACTCAATCCTTCCCTTATCAACAATATCTCCAGCCATAACAATAAAATCAACATTCTTAACATTGATTCTATTTAATGAGGATATCAACATACTTAGATACTGCATGCCATGAACATCGGCAAAAGCAATAATTTTTATAGTCATAATTCCGACCAATCTAAAAAGCAAAATTCAGCATCTCAGCTTATAAAATCTGTGCAATGATTCAAATTTGTAAAGTTAAGGTGTTAAGGTGCTAAACAATGTTAAGGCCTAGGGGATGTAACGCGTCAGGGCATAAAGGCTGGTATGAAGTCAAATGTTCGATATGCGCTAAGAAACTTTATTTAGGAGACGACATTGTTTATCAGTGTCCCAAATGTGGATCCAAGTACAATTTGTATTACTGCCAAGCAGATGCTAAGAGGCTTAATATGAAATGCCCATTTTGTGGCTCAGATCTTGTGCTGGTAGTATATCCTACTTAGAGGGTTGATATGGGGGTAAGAGACTATTACATCGATGATCATAGAAAAGTTGTTTTTATAAACGAAGGCGAATCAACAATTATAATATCTGATTTGTATCCATGTCAAATAAAGGATATAGGTGATTTTAAAGACATCTATAAGGTGATAGAAGTAGATAACATGAAAATAATTACTAGGCATATTGATGTACCTAAACCGTTTATCGATGGAATGCTGGAAATAGCATGTATAGGCTCGACGGATAAATGTTTTTCAACAAGCATAATATTAAAGATTTCTCATAGCATTAACAATGTTTCGAGAATCGAAGAAATGATAAGAGATGTTATATCCTCGTATGAAAGATGCTTGCAAAACCACAAATAATTTGTATTTGTATCCTGTTTTTACAAACCATCTTGTTACAGGTTTAACCAATTTGGCTCAAGGAGAATTCCATTTTTATGTTATGATAGGATTTGATGCAACAAAGAAATGCAAGTATAAAACCTACTTGCGAATTACCTCAAGAAGCCTCTTTAGCTCTTCCTGGACCATTACTTCAATATCTTTGGAATGAACCCTTATAAGATGAAGATACATTCCTCTCTTTGTAAATGGTCCTTTGTCGCAGAGATTGCATCTCATCCCACTACCCTTTTTTACAAGCATTGAAGCCATTTTTTCAACAGATTTTTCAAAGATTGGAGCAATAGATGGTGCTACTAAGTCATCTAACTCATATTTTTGCGTAAGTGAAGCAGCCTTACGAGCTACATACTCCACTATTTTCTTTAATGCTATTTCCTGCCTCATTAGAGTTACACCCTTCAATAATATCTATCAAGAATTTACCTATTTTAAGGTGTGAGTCCTAACACCTACACCATTTCCTATCCTATCAAATGCTAGAGACCGGATGAGAATAAGGAACCTCAATAATAGAGCTATATGAAGTGCCATACCAATTTTATCTTACACAACTGTAAAAGAATAGCGAATTTCAGCTGTTAAGAAGGTTTATCATAAAAACATATAAAATTAATATTGGCATGTATTGCTACATGGTAACAAACTTGCACCGCTATAAAGCCTGTAGCAAAAAGATGGGATTTGCTGCAACAATACTACTAATATTAATTGCAGTGCAAACTCCTTACGAATTGAAAGGGCAAAACAATGTGTTGTTTGTTGACGAGCATAACATGCTATGGGCATATACGAATACATCAATTCCACAATCGCCCTTCAAAGATTTTTCAATAGCGTTCTCTTATAGCGGTATGAGAGCAACATTTACTATAGAAACAAGTTCAGCTAGCCAGAATGTTATATCCGTAGCTAATCTCACAATAAATATTATTGGTGGTGAGCGAATACACTATCTATATACATCGTTCGTAGAAAACAATACTGTGAAAAAGCTTGTAGAGAATGCTGAAGGAAACATTGCAATAGAGAAGGGTATAATATTAGTACAGTGGCATAAGCATGAGGTAGTAATGTTAGGCAAATTCAATGAGACGCATGTTTGGATTCCATTCAAGCAGCCCTTAGTAGAGCTACTGAATAATGTGTCAATTAATCCTGGCAAGGTCATAGCTGATGCTAGTGGGGTCTATGTAGCAGAAGCTACACAGGACAATCTTAGATCTATTTACTATCTTTTCGATGTTTATGTAAATAAGAGTAAGTACCTAAGACTCTATATAGGCCCTTCACAAAACTGTGCCATACTTGATTCTCTTCCAATGAGAACAGACATAAACATAGGCCTAAAGATGCGTGGATATGTTAATACATATATTATGTCGGTGGATGGCTCTATGCCTAGTGACATAGTAAACGGATACAAAGCAACTTTATGTGTACTACCTCTGCTGATCAAGCTCCAAGACATGATTCAATATATAGAGGCTAATATAACGCAAACAAACATTCACAGTTTTGCATCATTTAATCTATTTCTAACATCGGTTATACCAGTCTTCTTAAGAAACATTACAAATAGTTTAATAAATAGTTACGCCAATGCAGTTTCAGTGCCTTATCTAAGGGGGCAAAGCAATGTAATTGTTGTCTCACTTTATAATTACTCATCTTCAAAGATGGCATTAGCAATATATAACATGAACTCAACCAATGATATGAATTACAAGGAGATCTTATGCAACCTATCGAATTATACTATAGCCTCCTTTGTTAATCAAAATATTTGTGGTGAGATAAGTAATGCAGTTGTGATTGTGAGACACTCAAATATAACAACACCACCAGCTGTGCAAGGAATCTCTATGGATACATTTTTAGCATTATTTATGCTGATTATAGCAATAGTGGCTGTAGAAACTGGGATAGTGATATATATGACTCTGAAAATTATGAAACATAAAAAATGAAAGCAAAGCTCAGTATATACCCATTAGAAGCAATGCGGCAACTCTTTTTCCATTAATGAACCTCGTACTAACCTTCCTAGACCTTAGCACATCATCGACATATTCGGAATTCAGTAACATGCTTGTATCGATTTTCTTGGATCCTATAATAAAATTACATGAATAGCCAAAAGACGGAATCCAGACCTGGTATTCAGCAACATATCTGAATACTGATTTGATATTATTAGCTACATATTCATAGACCTGAGTATAGAAGAACCTTGAACCTGCTTGAGTAACCATAACACCATTTTCTGCCAGTATACTGTTCGTTTTGACAAAGAATTGCTCTGTATACAGATCTTTTGCAATTTCGCTTGAATAGGGGTCAGTCAGATCAAGTATAACCACATCATATTGCACACCTTTTTCATATTCTTTCTCGACAAATCTTTTTCCATCGTCGATTACTACCCTAGCCCTTCTGTCAAAGAAAGATCCTTGATGCATCTCTGGCAAATGTTCTTTAGCTAGCTCAACAACATCCTTATCTATATCAACCATAATAGCCTCTTCAACAGTACTATGTTTCAAGACCTCCCTAAGAGTGGCACCCTCGCCTCCACCGATTATTAAAACCCTTCTAGGGTCTGGATGTAGAACCATGGCTGGATGAACAAGTGATTCGTGATATATAAACTCGTCAGATGTTGTACTCTGGATATAGCCATCTAAGACAAGAGCCTTTCCAAAATCCCCAACCTCAGCCACGATAATTTCTTGGAAAGGAGACTTTTTAATTGAAATGAGGGCGCGGGTCTTCACCACCATCAAACTATTTTCGCCGATGCCTTGAACGATTACAGTTCCTAGTATCATTTTTCTCACATCGATATGCTTATCTATATCAGATGTTAAATTTAAATATAGGCTTTAAATACTTTGTATGTGTAGATTTGGAAGCTGTATGATGATCATACTAAACGCTGACTAATTTTACTGACTGGTGATGTGGGGCCAAAGCGCTGATGAACAAATGTGATGTGTTTAACATAAAAATCTATAATTCAATGGATTTCTAATCCTCTTACCATGTTAGCTTGATGGTATGCCATTTCCAGCAGACTGTTGTTGGGGCCTTTTATAATAATTTTTATTGGTTTTTTCTCTATAATAGTTATTATGCTACCCCTAACTATGTGTGCACTAGCTAACTTCATTATTATATCATCTTGAAAAGAGCACATAATTCTTGTTATCTTTACTTTTGCACCCTCATTAAACAGCGTCAAAGGTTTGTCGTCTTCAATTTCATGAAGTTCATTCTCATTATATTCGGGAAGTCCTGGGATCAGGTTTCCATGTGGACAAGTACTAGGTTTTTTCATAAATATCCATAGTTTATCAAAGAACTCGGAAGGCATGTGTTCTAGCATGTGGGCATATTCATGGGCCTTGATAAGGTCAAACCCAAGATAGTAGTAAAGAAAGTACTCTGCTAGTCTATGTTTCTTAACTATATTTATAGCGATTTTCCTTCCTTTCTCACTTAGCTTAACACCTTCGTATGGGAGCCATACCACGTAACCGTTCGACTCCAGTTTCTTTAGTGTTTTAGAGACTGTTGCAGCAGTAACCTTGAGTTCTTTTGCGATATCACCTGTTTTAGCGTATCCTAGTACCTCCTCTAATCTGTAAATAGCTTTTAAATAGTCTTCTAAAGCCCTCAAATCTCTATTCAAAACTTTATTCCCTTAGAAATATATCTAGCTATGGAAATTATTATAGATTTCTTTAATGAAATGATTGATTGGATCTAATTGATATATTAACTTAAGGTATGTGTTATTAAGGTTCTGCAAAACCCTTACAATTTATAGAGCAGCAGACTAGAAATTAATATTAATTGAGCAGGGTAAAGAAATGTTAGAAAGGCTGTCAAAAGTTATCAAGGAGGCAAACATAGGTGCAACAAAAATTAGAGTAGCATTCAGTAAATCGATGAGTGGAATATCTAGACCCAAACTGCTTAGAGGTAGAAGAAACTTAGAGGAAGACATCTCTGATATTGCTACAGTGCTAATTAATATGATGTTAATGGGCAAGGAGAAAGCAAGCAAATGCAGATACTACGATACTGAGACAGGTTTATGCATGTTTCATAGGCCAAATGTTATAGTGCCAACCCTAGAATACGTGAATAAGAATGGCGTTCTATACATTAATGCATCTAAACATCCAGAGATATGTGCAACATGCCCTTATTGGACTCCCAAGCAATAGGTTACCCAAACCCAAGTATATAGACGACTTTTCTTTCATGAACGTTAAAAATCCACACAAACAATTTACACAATTCATATTGTGAAATACTGTGTTAGTAGTAGCTTTAGATCCTCCACATAATGTTAATGTTGTAGAGTGGATTGAAAGAAGGTATAATGAGCTTAAGGATCTTGTTCAAGGCTTTAAGCTAGGACTTCCAGCAATTATAAGGGTTGGAGTAGAGGGTCTTGGCAAAATCTTCAAAGATTATAGTGGTCTTCTAATCGCTGATTTGAAACTTGCTGATATAGGAGACATAATGGCTATTACAGCAAGTATTTTAAAAGAACATGGATTTAATGCTGTAATAGCCCATGCTTTTGTCGGATACAGACAGGCGGTTGATGAGCTTAGTAATGTTTGTAGAAAGGAGGGTTTGAGACTCATACTAGTTGTTTCAATGTCTCATAAGGGTTCTGAAGAGTTTCTAGATAAGCATTTAGAAGATTTCATCGAGGTTGCTAGAGCTGCTGGTAGCTGGGGTCTTGTGGCACCAGCTACGAGACCCTTGATCATAAAGAAAGTTAGGGAGATTATTGGTAAGGAAATGAGAATCTTATCTCCTGGTGTTGGGGTGCAAGGTGCTGAGCCAGGTATGGCGATATGCTATGGCGCTGACTATGAAATCGTTGGAAGAGCTATAACATATGCTGATAATGTAAGGCAAAACGCTTTAAAGATTTTAGAGAGTCAGAGACAAAGGGTTGCAAAATGTCATGGATAGCAGTAGACCTATACAAGTGTGGAATGATCAAGATAGGTAGTTTTAAACTCACTTCAGGCTTAGAAAGCCCTTACTACATAGATTTGCGTCTTTTATATAGTTTTCCAGAGCTTAGAAACAGAGTAATAAACGAAATTATATCGAGGTTTAGCATATTAAAGCAATGCGATGTTGTCCTAGGTATTGCGACAAGCGGGTTAGTGCTAGCATCGATTATGGCAGATAGGTTGAATAAACCTCTTGCCTATGTTAGAATTGAGAAGAAGGAACACGGAACAAGATCGTTGGTAGAGGGAATAGTTGGCAACAAGGGTGTTGTAATAGTTGATGATGTTGCTACAACAGGTGGCTCTATAGAGCATGCAGTAGTGGCGGTCAAGGACACGGGGGGAAGAGTTCTTGCCGCCATCACAGTGATTGATAGAGAGCAAGGAGCAAGACAAAGACTAAGGAGATATGGAATTGAATTATATAGTCTTATCACAGCTCGCGAAATTTTTGATACGCTCTATAACAATGGGTATATAGATTTTGACACATATCATAAAATAATTAGATATATTCAAGCTACAAGCACAGGTAACATACTATAGAATGCAAGCCAAAGAGCTTATATTTTTGCACAACTAAATGACTCTCCTGGGTCTTTGTGAAAACCTCTTTTTACCAACGTGATGTCATATCGATATTAGACTTTGACAGGGAAAGCATTGAAACACTATTTGAGTATACAGATAAAATGATAAAATATGCTGACTCAAAGCTTAATCTATTAAACGGGAAGATAGTTTCATTAGCATTTTTCGAACCATCGACAAGAACTAGGCTAAGTTTCGAGGTTGCGGCTAAAAGGCTTGGAGCAGACGTTATAGCAATTGTTGGGGAGGAAGCTTTAAGTATAAGCAAGGGTGAGACACTTGCTGATACAATTAGAATGCTAGATTCATATTCAAATGTCATAATAATTAGGCATAGATATGAAGGGGTAGCAAAGTATGCATCAGAAATAGCTGAGCATCCTGTTATAAATGCTGGTGATGGTAAACAGCATCATCCAACACAGGCAATGATTGATTTGTATACCATTAAAAAGCTTTTCAATGGTATAGACGGTCTTGTTTATGGGGTATTAGGGGATCTGAGGTATGGTAGAGCTACAACATCATTCATATATGGTCTATCCCTGTTTAAACCAAGGAAGATATATATGATATCGCCTGAAAGTTTAAGAGCAAGAGAGGAGGTGTTGCATGTATTGAAGGAGAGAGGTATTGTCTTTGAAGAGAAGCGAAACTTGGAAGAGGTTATAGAGGAGCTAGATGTACTATATGTTATAAGGATTCAGAAAGAAAGGTTTCCAGACCCGCTGGAATACGAGAAGGTTAAGGGATCATATAAAGTTACACTTGATGTTATTAGAAGAGCTAAGAAAGATTTAAAGATTTTACATCCACTTCCGAAGGTAGACGAGGTTGATGAAAGAATTGATCACACACCCTATGCAGCATACTTTATTCAGGCAAGGTATGGGGTGCCGGTAAGAATGGCTCTTCTTACTCTCATTTTTGGTGTTGAGCTATGATTGAAGAGCCTACCCTCACGGTTTCTAAGATCAGAAATGGTACGGTGATAGATCATATACCTGCTGGAAAAGCTATGGATATACTAAATGTGCTTGGGATTGATGGTAAAGAAGGTTTGAGAATGGCGGTACTGATGAATGTTGAGAGTAAGAAGCTTGGAAGAAAAGATATAATAAAGATAGAGGGTAGAAGGCTTTCACCAGATGATTTAAATGTAATAGCTTTGCTAGCTCCAAATGCAACTATAAACATTATTGAGGATTTCGCTGTAATAGAGAAGTACAAAGTCTCATTACCGAATGTAATCACAGATGTTCTTAGATGTCCTAATCCAACATGTATAACCAACAAAAAGGGAGAGCCTGTTAGGACAAGGTTTAGACTGCTTTCCAAAGAGCCTCTCAGGCTACAATGTGAATATTGTGGAGCAGTCATTAGTGAGGGTGAGGTGGCTAAGCTGGTTGCTAGAAAGCGCTAAGTTAAGATATCTAATTAAACCTGCTAGAGTTGTTGAGAATGAATCTATATCTAGTAGTATGTACCTACTTAGAATTGAGTTGATTAACCATTCTGTAGAGATTGAGCCATTTAACTTTTTCAATATATGGATACCCAGGGTAGATGAGATTCCACTTAGCATAGCATATGTCAGCAATAAATCTCTATTTTTCATATACAGGATAAGGGGTGTGGGTACAAAAGCATTATCACAGTTAAAACCCGGTGAATTTGTGGGGATTAAGGGACCACTTGGAAAAGGCTTCAAACCTTCGAATAATAGAAGATGGCTTGTAGTAGCAGGTGGTGTAGGCATCGCACCTGTGCCATTTTTACTAAGCTTTGCAGCAAAAACAAATACAAAGATTGATGTGATTTGGGGTGTTAAAAAAAGTGATGAATTTTTTGATTTGTCAGATATTTTTGGTCTAGAAAAGGGTGGCTGGAGACTGATTAAAGTTTCAGAAGATTGTCAAGAAGGTTTATGCGGAACTGCATTGTCGGTTCTAAACAGTGTTAGTATTAATGATTATGATGTTGTATTGGCTATAGGTTCTCAGCAAATGTTGCTATCATTTTGCAGAATGTTTGAAGATAGAGATAATGTCTATGTATCGCTAGAGAATATGGTTAAATGCGGCATTGGAGTTTGTGGTTCGTGCTACGTGAAGGGGTCTCACAAATTGTTATGTGTTGATGGACCTGTTTTTAAATGCTCTGAAGTGGTTGAACACCTTGAGAGTGCTGTTTCTTAAAGCTCTACTTGATGAGGTTAGAGAGGTTACAGTATTTGTTGATGAAGATGGTTTTGTAACGCAGATAAAGAATGGTGTGTACAAGGAACTTTGTCAAGAATATGAATGCGAGGATCTAACAATGCATGGTATAGCTCTTCCAGGTTTCATAGATATTCATACGCATTTAAGAGGATTGATGTTGGCATACAAAGAAGATGAGGAAAGTGGGACAAAGGCTGCAGCTAGAGGAGGGTATACAGCAGTAGTAGACATGCCTAACACCGTACCCCGAATAGATAACTTAGATGCTTTCGAATCCAAAATAGCAAAGCTAAGCAGAAATGCCTATACGGACTTTGGTATAGCTATTGCACCTCCACAAAATAGGAGTTTTGACGAGTTCAAATCTCTTGTATTAAAACAAGAGGTTGTAGCAATTGGCGAAATATTCCCAGAAGAACTAAGCATGCTACCTCAAATTCTTAGCATCTTGGATCAGCTTGGAGTTAAAAAGCTTGTAATGGTGCATCCAGAGCATGAAAAATTTATTAATGAATGCGAAAAAGGTTCTAGGTGGTTATGCAGACCCTTAGAAGCAGAGATAAAATCGTTGATAGAGATACGCAAAACTGTATCTAGATCGTACCAGCATATACCACTCCATGTTACACATGCAACAAATCCTATTACTATAGCATATGCGAAGAATCATGGATTTACAGTTGATACAACACCACATTACATTTACTTGTCAAGCGAGGATGAATACAGAAAAGGTTGTTTAGCTAAGGTGAATCCACCACTAAGGCACATCTCTACAAGTATTTCAATGCTTCAATATCTACACCATGTAGACGCTATCACAACGGATCATGCACCACACTCAATCGACGAAAAAGCTAGGGATTTTTCCAGCTGCCCACCTGGCATAGCATCCATCGAGATAGCTCCAGCACTTATGTTAAATCTTGTTTCAAAAAATGTGATCAACTTAAACATGCTTACAAAGCTTCTGTCTTTAGGTCCATCAAGAATTCTTGGTTTAGAAAAATGGGGTTGTATTGATGTTGGATGCGTGGCTAGCTATACTATAGTTAACCTATGGAAAAATTGGGTTATAGATTCATCGAATTTCTATTCTAAAGCATCTTATAGCCCTTATGATGGTCTCGAAATTAGAGGGTCTGTTGAGGCAACGGTAGCCCGTGGTGTTGTTGTGCATTTAAGCGGAGAAATAGTTTCTAAGCCTATCGGTAAACCCATTGGGTGTCTACATCATGAATCAAGAGCCTTTGCTAAGGGTATCAATTGCTGGGATTAAGCTTTTGCATCCAATAATGAATGCAAGTGGGTTTCTGGGCTATTCAAGGGAGCATATACGTAGATTGACTAGCTATGGTTTTTCAGCTGTTGTCACAAAAACTATAACTCCATATCCCAAAAAGGGTTATGAGCCTCCAATAATAATTGCATTGCCTAATGGCGGACTTTTAAATGCTGTAGGACTTGAAAACCCTGGTAAAGAATGTATAAAGGAGATGGTTGAAGAGGCTAAAAAACTAGGGATACCAATAATAGTTAGTGTAGGAGGGTCAACAGAGGAAGAATTTGTTGAGGTTGCTGAAGAGGCTGAGCTTAGGGGGGCCACAGCTATAGAGTTAAACCTTAGTTGTCCTCATGCAAAAGGTTATGGAATTGAGATTGGGATAGATCCGCAGAAAGTATTTAGTGTTGTAAAAAATGTGGTGTCGGTTACAAAAATACCTGTCATAGCAAAGCTGGGATTATCAGACAAGGTTTTAGAGTCCGCTGGTAAAGCTCTAGAGGCTGGGGCTACTGGACTAACTTTAATTAACACGATTAAGGCTATGGCCATAGATATATACTCCTTGAAACCAATTTTAACAAATATATTCGGAGGATTGTCAGGACCTCCTATACATCCAATAGCTGTACGCATTGTTTATGAAGTTTATAAAGAATACAAAGCTGATATCATTGGCTGTGGTGGTGTATCAAAATGGGAGGATATAGCAGAGTTTGTGGTAGCTGGTGCAAAAGCTGTTGAAGTAGGTACAGCAATTATCTTTAGTCCAGCTTCACATAAATTTGTAGAGGAGATGCTGATTGGTCTAAGAAACTGGCTTAAAATGCTTGGTTTTAAGAGCATTGAAGAGACTATTGGTGTGGCACATAAGGTTTGAGTGGGACTATGCTCAAAGGGGATGTTATCATCAGAACCAATTGCTCAGATAGAGAGCGGTGGATTAAATTAATAAAGAAGGGGGAAATGAATGCAATAGATCTTTGCCTAGAAGAGTACTCTAAGAATGAGGTAAAGGAGATCAGTAAGATCTTAGAGGAGCATAACAGAATTATGATAGTATATGCAACACCTGTTCTGAATGTATTCTTTTTGCTTGTCGGGCGGCTCCTAACTATATTTAAGCAATTGCAAAAAATTAATGTTGAAATTGCATTAAGTAATAGATTGTTGTCGCAGATAAAACATTTCATACAACTCAAAGATAATGGATCAGTTGCTATAGAGAACCAATTGCGAAAAATATTGACGACCCTATACTGGGACATAAATATAGAGTTACATGTACGAGAGAACAGAGATTGTGTCATAGTGGTTGTTGGTTCAGGTATAACTTACAATAATAAGCTAAGTGAAATAGGGTATAGGATAGAACTCAACACCATAAAAGATATTGTATCAGCAAGCATAAGTTCGATAATCGAAGTCTTGAACTCTGAGGATTTCACTTTGAGAGGCTTTAAGACATTTATTGATATAGGAAAGGTTGAAGGCATTTACACATTGTATATCAGTAAGCTTATAGAGAAAAGAGTTATAGATGTAAAAGAAGTTTTCTAGCATGCTAAGATCCATATTTATGTAATGAACTATAAGATATTGTTATGAAGAAGTTAAAAGTATTCTGTTTTGGTGCCGCGGCCGGGATTTGAACCCGGGTCTCCCGCGCCTTTCTATGAGGGCGTCACGGGCTCGAGAGGCCCGCATACTTGTCCGGGCTATACTACCGCGGCACTATTATCAGAAATCAATTTGTAGTTACCTTAAAAGCTTATTTTAGCATTATATCATTATTAAGGCGATTTGTTGTATGATAAGACATAATAGGAGTATTATCAGGGACATTGCAGTAGAGCGAATGGAAATTTTGTTTAAACTTGGTGTTGAGGCTGTTGAGAATGGGCATATAGACCTAGCCAAGCGGTATGGCGAACTTATAAGGAGGATCTCAATGAGGAATAGGGTCAAAATTCCCAAAGAGATTAGAAGGTGGATTTGTAAGCAGTGTCATACTATAATGGTTCCAGGGTTTAATGCTAGGGTGAGAACCCGTAGAGATGGAAAGGTTTTAAGAATAGTAACAAAGTGTTTCTCCTGTGGTTGGGTACACAGATACCAGTTTGTGGTGAGAAGAGGTAGTGGCAGAAGCTAATAGATCTTTCAAAAATTTGAAAAAGATTAAAATAGCTCAGCATAGAGCTGATGTGAATATCGGGAAAAATGGTTTACATGAAGGTGTAATAAGCGAAATTAAAAGGCATTTAAAAGATCATGGAGCTGTTAAAATAAGGATTCTTAAAAGTGCGCGTAGCAATATTACTGATGAAGATATTAGAAGGCTTGCAAATCTTCTCAATGCTTTCATTGTGGATGAAAGAGGATATACATATGTGCTTATAAGCAGAAAGCGTGAAAAGAAAGCAAGAAGATGACTTGGCGTTGGTTTGATGGTTTATGGTAACAGTTAGAGATGTACCAGCAGATATGATGATAAGAAAGCTTGCAGAGTATTTGAAAAGTAATGTTTCAGCAGTCAAACCACCTTCATGGGTGTTATTTTCAAAGACAGGTTCCCACAGAGAGAGAGTTCCAGATGACCCAGATTGGTGGTATATGAGGGCAGCAGCAATACTCAGGAAACTCTATTTAGCCGGGGAGCCTTTAGGTATAGGTACGCTTAGGACTATTTTCGGAGGGTTAAAGAGGAGGGGGTCAGCACCTCCTCATTTCAGGAAGTGTGGGGGATCAAATATAAGAAAGATTCTTCAGCAACTAGAAAAAGCCGGCTTAGTTAAAAAAACGGATAAGGGTAGAGTAATATCAGATGAAGGGAAGAGGCTATTGGATATGCTAGCTTTAGAGATATTCAAAGATTTATTAAAAGCTAACCCTGAGCTCTCTAAATACGCTCCTAAATCATTGATTGCAACAACAAGTTAATTACCCACTAAAAAATATACATTTCAGACTATTGTATATGGTGATCTTAAGTGGCAGATGAAACAGTTATGTATAGTGATGATGAAGTAGAGGCATTACTTGAAAGAAGATATAGAGAGATGCTAGCTAGAAGACAAGAAGCGGAGCGAAAAAGGAGAGAATTGGAGGAGGAGGCAAGGAGACAGGAGATATTAAGAGCAATTTTAACCCCAGAGGCAAGGGAAAGACTCTCAAATATTAAGCTTGTGAGACCAGAGATTGCCAAAGCAGTTGAAGATAGGTTAATAGCCTTAGCAGTACAAGGTAGAATAACCCAGCCTATTACTGATGAAGAGCTTAAGAATATATTAGCGGAGATCTATGAGAGGACAAGGAGAGATTTTAGAATTAGTATACGTGAGAAATAAATGATGTTGTGTGTCTTAAATGGCTAGGAATAAACCAATAGCAAAAAAACTCAGACTTATAAATAGGGAGAAATCAAATCAACCTATACCCGTGTGGGTAACAGTAAAAACTATTAGGAAGGTTATGAGAGGCTATAGATTGAGGAATTGGCGCAGATTTAAACTAGGTGATGTGTGACATGCCTAAAGATAAAAGTGAAGGCATAATCTTAGTGCCTTTAAGACATGTTTATAGAGCTGGAAGTAGAAGGGATAGGGGAAAAAGGGCAATAGGATATATAAGAAAATTCTTGGAGAGACATTTAGGTGGTAGGGTTATTCTGGATCCTACAGTTAGTATGTATATCTACAGCAGAAAAATCGAGAAGCCGCCGAGGAAAATACTGGTGAGGTTCCTGAAAATAGATAGTGGTATATTCAAGGCTATGCTTGCTGTTGAGGTGAAGAGGTAGAAGGATGATCATTATTGAAAGAGCGAACTACAAAGGCAATCCAAATATAGGTGTATATGTTTTTGCAACAGATAAGTATGCTTTAATTCCCTTTGATGCAGACGAAAAATTCTCAACCCTCGTCTCAAGAATTCTCCAAGTTCCAGTTGTAAAAGCATCGATCGCTGATACTGGTTTGCTGGGAATATTCGTGGTAGGCAACAATAAGGGGTTACTTCTTCCACAATTGGTGAAGGATTGGGAGCTTAGATTGATAAAAAGTAGTATTGATTTGAATGTAGGGGTTGTTAAATCGAGGTATACAGCACTTGGAAATATATGCCTAGTTAATGACAGAGCAGCTCTTATTCATCCAGAAGCCTATGCAGATCTCAAAAGAGTTATTTTTGATGTGTTAGATGTTGAAACGGTTGAAAAAGGGATCATAGCTGGTTTTTCAACTGTTGGTTCAATAGCTTTTGTTAATAATATTGCAGGACTTGTTCATCCTGAGGCTAGCGACAAAGAGGTTGAGTATCTTTCAAATATTTTCCAGGTTCCATTTGATATAGGAACAGTCAATTTTGGAGTTGGATTTATAAAGTCTGGTCTTATTGGTAATACAAAAGGAATTATAGTTGGGGATAGAACTACAGGTCCTGAACTTTTGAGAATAGGTAAGGTGTTTAGGGTGATAACCTCATGGCAGATGTGAAGATATATAGAGTAGATGGAGTGATGCTAATATCAGTTGACAGACTACCAAGATGGCAAAGGTTTTCGATGGAAGTAAGGGCGCTGAACGAGAAGCACGCCCTGGAACATGTCTATTCCGTGCTTGGGAGCAGACACAAGGTTAAGAGAGCAAATATAAAGGTGCTTAAGATAGAGGAGGTGCCGCTCGAAAAAGTTGAGAGTAAGTATATAAGGGATTTGGCCACATTAACTAGGATGGTGATTTAATGAGTATTAATAGAACTGAAGCAGAAGAGGCTGTGCAACAACTGCTTCTCCAACTCGAGGAGCTTAGAGAGGCTATTAGAGTTGTGCAAACAAGGTCTCTCGCTATATCATCTGAATTACAGGAAATTAGGATAGCGTATGAGACGCTTAACAACATTCAAAAGCTTTCAGAGCAAAATGTCTTTACTTCGCTCGATAGAAATGGTTACGTATTTGTAAAAGCAAGGCTATCTTCAATTGATGAGGCAATCGTTAGGGTTGGTAGAGAATACTATGTGTCGTTACCAATAGACAAGGCAAAAGGAGTTCTTATGGAATATGAAAAAGAGCTTGCTGATGAACTAAGGGAGACAGAGTCCGAGCTAAAAAAACTAACAGAGTTATATAACCAAGTCCAAAGAAAGATACAAGAGTACATAGCTATGCTGCAAACTGGACAGAGAGGTGGAGGTGCGAAATAGAGCTAAACAAGGTATTTTGTGTTGTTTGGAAAAATAAAAAAGATTTTTCAAGATTTTACACAGCAGATAGCAAACACAATTTTGTATAAGACATTAGACGAGAAAGAAGTTGACGAGTATTGTAACAAGCTTTTTATGCAACTTGTAGAATCTGATGTTGCTTACGAAGTTGCTGAAAAGATTGTTAATGGCATTAAGCAACAACTGTTAGGGAAAAAGATTAGGAGAAGTGAGGACATAAAAAGCTACATAGATAAGGTTGTGGAAGAATCGTTGGAGAATATGCTTAAAAGTATAGGATCCTTCAATTTAATAAGCTTTGTAAAAACCACGTTATCCAAGGAAAAACCTGTTAAGATAATGTTTATGGGCATTAACGGTGTTGGAAAAACAACCACAATAGCTAAGGTTGCAAACACTTTGAAGGGTAATGGTTTAAGGGTTTTAATGATAGCTGCCGATACATTTAGGGCTGGGGCACAAGAACAACTCCAAAAACATGCAGAAAGGGTAGGCGTGGCATTTATTGGTGGTAGATATGGAGTTGACCCAGCAGCAATAGCGTTTGATGGCATTGTCTATGCGCAAAAGAATGGCTTTGATGTTGCTTTAATTGATACAGCTGGCAGAATGCATATAGATGTTGATCTGATGAACGAGCTTAGAAAGGTTGCAAAAGTTGTTAAGCCACATCTGAAGCTTCTTGTTTTAGATGCTTTGACAGGTAATGATGCATTAGAGCAGTTAAGAGGGTTTGAAGAAGCTGTTGGTGTAGATGCAGTTATTTTAACAAAAGTTGATGCGGATGCTAATGGAGGAGCGGCCCTAACTGTATTAATTGGTGTTGGAAAACCGATTGCGTATCTAGGTGTTGGCCAGAGGTACACCGACCTAATTGATTATGATCCTAGTGTTGTGCTTAAAATGCTTTTTAAGTAGATTTTTAGTGATAGCAATCGTGAGAGGGTAGAAAAGTGTCGAAAACACTGGAAGAAGCGTTCAAGAATATGGGAAAAGTGCTGGAACTAGCAGAGAAACCTGATGCGGATGAATTCAAACAAATCTTAAAACTGACTCTTCTAGGCTTCACACTTGTAGGTATCATATCATTTGCTGTAGCTACTGGACTCTACTACTTGATGGCAGCACTTGGCATAGCATCGATATCTTAAGGGATGGAAGATGGTGGAAGAGGCACAAAATAAAAATGAACAAAAACAAGTTGATAGTGAAGTGGCAACCTCAAAGCAAAACAACTTTTTTGCTGTTAGAACTACGGCTGGTCAAGAACTCAATGTTCTTCTGATGCTTGAGGTAAGAGCTAGAACAGCTAGTTTGCCTATATATTCAATTGTTTCGTTACCCAATCTAAAAGGTTATGTGGTTATGGAAACATCAGGTCTTCATGTTGTTTACGAAGCCATAAGAGGGTTGAAACATGTTAAGGGCAAGGCTTCTGGAACCCTCAAGTGGGAGGATCTAGAATCATTGCTAAAGCCTAAGTCCCTTATTGATATGCTAAAAGAAGGTGAGGAAGTAGAAATAATAGCAGGACCTTTTAGAGGAATGAGGGCAAGGGTTGTTGGCGTGGATAAAGTTAAAAACGAGGTCTCATTAAGTGTTTTAGAAGCGAGTTATCCATTAACAATAACAGTTCCTATAGACTATATTCGATTAGCCAAGAAGGAGTGATCGAACCATGGCTCGAATAAAAGTAGTGAAAGTACAGATAGAAGGAGGCAAAGCATCAAACGCACCTCCCTTAGGACCCGCTTTAGCTGATGCAGGACTTAATGTAAATGAAGTAGTTGAGAAGATAAATAATATGACCGAAGTCTATAAAGGACATACAGTTACAATTAAAATTGTTGTTGATTTAGACACCAAGAAATATGATCTATTCCTTGAGTTACCTACAACAACAAGTTTATTGCTAAACATGGCCAAGGTTTCAGAACCTTCTGGAGATCCTGCTCATAAAAAAATTGGCAACATAACTCTAGAGGATATCATTAAAGTTGCTCTACTTAAAAAACAAGAACTAACAGCAAAAAGCCTAAAAGCAGCTGTCAAAACAATTCTTGGATCAGCCAGAACCATAGGTCTGACAGTTGATGGAAAAGACCCTAAGGAGCTGATTGCAGGGTTAGAAAGAGGGTTATACGATGAAATTTTGAAAAAATATGAAGAGGAATGGCTTAAGAGGTGAAAAACTGTGAGTTCTTCCATAGGTGAGTTAAGAGAGCCTTTGAAAAAAGCAATTCAACTCGCTTTACAGGTAAAGAGACCCTGGAAATACGTACAATCAGTTGAATTAATATTAACATTTAAAGGTGTTGACGTGAAAAAACAACAAGAATTCAGATTTAGAGACACGGTGTTTCTACCCAAGGGAATTGGCAAAGATATTAAGGTTTGTGTTGTCACAGATGATACTATGGTTCAGAAGGTAACAGATGCTGGAGCATTTATGGCCATGGGTAAAAGTGATTTATCGAAAATTGATAAAAAAGGGGCCAAAAAGATTGCAAGTAAATGTGATTGGATCTTAGTCAAATCCGACTTAATGGGTGTGGCCGGCAGAGTTCTAGGGCCAGCGCTTGGACCTAGGGGCAAGGCGCCTATACCATACTCTCCAACAGCTGACATAACACAGCTAATCAATCGATACAAGAACGCTGTTAGACTCCATTCTAAGGAACAACCATGGGTAGGGTGCAAGATAGGTGTTGAGAAGATGTCACTAGATGACTTAGTTGAGAACGCTCTACATGTTTTGAATTATATAGAGGAAAAGATTAAAAGACCTCTATTACAAGTTGCAAAAATATATGTTAAAGCAACTAGCAGTCCACCAATAGAAGTTTTCTAGGGTGCTGACATAACATGAAAGCAAAATTTGCAAGAGAATTGAACAAGATAGTGAAGGCTTATTCCAAACAAGGAGTAGGAGAACAACACATCAGAAGAGCTCTTGAAGAAAAGAGGAAGGTTGTTGAAGAGGCAAAGAAGCTTTTACTGTCTTATAGAAGCCTTATTGTAATAAATGCAACTAACATTCCATCGAGGTACATAATGTTCCTCAGAAAGAGGTTGGAGGGCCTTGGCGTGGTTAAACTTTATAAAAATAACTTACTTTACATAGCGATGAAAGAACTCGGTATGGCGAATGCAGATGAGATGGCGAAATACTTGCAGAATCAAAACATTGTTGTATTTATAAATGTGAATCCATTTGAGGCTAGGTTACTGTTAGACAAGATTGCATTGCCTTGGAAGGCTAAGCCTGGTGATAGAATTGAGCATGAAATTGTTGTTCCATCAATCAACACAGGTGTTAAGCCTGGTCCTATGATGAGTCTCTTTAGCAAGCTTAAAATACCTATTCAAGTGAGGGATGGTGTAATTTGGATAGCTAAAGAAGCTGTCATAGCTAGACCAGGTGATGTTGTTACACCAGAGCTTTCATCGTTACTTGATAGACTTGGTATCGAGCCAAAGTTTATAAAGCCTAATATAAAAGTTGCTTATGAAAGAGGTATTCTAATACCTGGAGAAAAGCTTGTTTTGGATATTGATGCCGTAAGAAAGGAGTTTATTGATGCAATCTCAAATGCTATCAACATAGCCTCAGAGGTTGTGGTTCCAGACCCAATTGTGGTAAAGGCCTCAATTTTCAAAGCATATTCAAGGGCATTGAAACTTGCCATAGAAACTGGTATAGTAACAAAAGATACGGCAGCTATGGTACTGACAACAGCAGTTGCAAGAGCCTATGCTGTGGCATATGCTTTAGCATCTAGATCTTCTGAGCTTGCTCAACAACTACAGCTAGCTATTACAGCCATTTCACAAGCTAGCCAAAAAGCTGTTGATCAGCAGGCTCCTAAGGCTGAGGAGAAGAAAGAGGAGGAGAAGAAGGAGGGTGTTTCAGAAGAGCAGTTATCAGAAGGTTTATCAGCACTCTTTGGCTAATCAAAAGCACTATTTAAAGGTATTAACTTATTCGTTGCAATTTTCACTTTTTAAGAACTCTCTGATAAGCATGTATTGACAACGCTAGGAATTCGAGATTAAAACGAAGGTACATTTAAAAGCGTAATAATAGAGCTGAAATTAAAAGTTAACTAGAGCATCTTGGGCGGTTTACGTGGGACATGTCATTTAACCATAGAGCTAAACTAGACCTCTATATTTGCATGTCTCTTTCTAAGCTCTTCTTCATTTTTCCCAAGTCTATGCATAAGCTCAGCTATGATAGCGTCAAGAAATACCATGGCGCAGTCCTCAAAAAGTGTTCCAAGAGGGGCCAGTGGCTCGTGTAGCCCTAACACTTGCCTAGCAAAGTAGTCTTCCACTTCACTTATCTTTGTTCTTCCAGGAATCTCAACTACAACGTCAGCTATTTTCGCTAATGGAGAATCTATATAGGTTGTTATCGCAATAACAGTTGCATTAACCTTTTTGGCAGCTTCAGCGGCTGTCACAATAAGTGCGGTTCTCCCAGAGCCGGAAATAGCTACAACAACATCTCCTTTTTCAACAGGCGATACAATGGTGTCTCCCAGCACATAAACGTCGTAACCAAGATGCTTAAGTCTCATGGCGAAAGCTCTTCCGACAAGACCACTTCTACCAGCACCCATGACAAGTATTCTTTTTTTCTCTTTATAAGCCTCCTCCAAAACCTTGACAAAGGCCTCAACTTGGGTTTTTTTGAGAACTGATAGAGAGTTCATCACAAAATTGGCAATTTGTAAAAAGGCTCTGTAAAACATTGGCAAGGACTCAGCTAATTCAGGGTTGCTCAAATTTCTCACACCTACGTTGTCCTCAATCTCTAGTAAATAAAATAAGTTTTTATTAAAGACCAAATCTTTATAAAGTATCGGAAACCAGCAATAAAATTCAAAAGCGTGTCCCGCCTAGAATAGATATAGTGTTTGGGCCGCCGTAGCTCAGCTCGGTAGAGCGCCGGCCTTGTAAGCCGGTGGCCGCGGGTTCAAATCCCGCCGGCGGCTCCAAGGATTGAATTCTAATGTACTCTAATCTATAAGACAAATAATAAGTGGTGTATGGCTGTAAAACATTTTTGTATCAATTATCCATATTAATTGCAAAAGGTTTTGTTCGAATTTATTGATAGAGTATTACGTGATTTGAAATAGTCATTATAATTTCTTGTTTATTGCAAGTAGCAGAATATTATTTATTGTTTTTAAATAACTAGGCAATGTTTTTTAACGTTGTCAGAGTTACATGTAGAATTAGAGTTTGTATTCTTTCTAAGTAGGTCAGCAAAAGAAAAAGACAGAGTTATTTTTATCAGAATATCTGGTTGATCCAGCAATTGTATATAGAAGAGGGAAAACTCCACGTAAATAACTATATCCAATTTTATAGTCCTTGTAAGAAACAGAGCAAAGCAAAATATAGTAAAAATCTAAGTTTCTGTTCCTTCATTGGATTGGAAGTTTTGGCGGCCTAACACCTCTTTGTCCTTGGTATCTACCAGTATATGGTTTCTGAATAGGTGTGGAAACTTTTGAGAATACTATGTGGAGAAACCTAGTATTCTTTTTGATTTTTATTGGAAAAGTTGATGTATGAATCTCTATTGTTATTTGACCCTCAAATCCACCATCGATTATTGTTGGGGGTATCGATAAACCCATTCTTGCAAATGTTGATCTAAGTTCTACAAATGCCATAAGTTCTGGGGGGACCTTAATATACTCGACTGTTGTAGCTAGATATATTTTCCTTGGTTCAAAGATTATTTCATCTGTTTTAAAGCAGTTATAAAAGGTGTTTATATCAACATTGGCATCGTATGGATCTAAAACTTTGTTTACCTCATTTAAAATACATACTTCGTCTCCAATTCTCAGATCCAAGCCATTCTCTCTAACTATCTCATTTGAAAAAGGCTCTATTACAAGCCTTCCACTTCTTATGTAGTTAATTAAATCAAAATCCGATAGTATCACAAAATATACACCCTAGATGAGATTTTGTTACATCAATACCTAATACATTGTGTATAAATGCAAAATTTAAAAGTAGTATTGGATTTGGCTCTGAATCTTTATCGACATTTTGCAGCATACTCCATATTGAGATTGCGCTCTTTAACATCACCATATGGTCTTTCTTCGTAGAATACCCTGCTTTCGTAAACAAATAGCTTGGTCTTGGGATCGTACCAGCAGTCTGGCTCTAGCCCTGCCTTTAAGCATCCTTCTGCAAGAAATGTTTCTACGTCCCAACAGTAATCCACTGGAACTTGTGGTAGAAGTGTTCCGGAACTCCACCCCCTTGAAACTATTATCCCATGTGCACCAATTATGATTTCATTTAGCGGGTTCTTTACTGGTGCTGGAGGTGATAGGATCGAAACCTCTATTACAATATCGTTAAGCTCTTCTTCCCTTAGTGGAGGGAATCTTGGATCTTCAGTAGCGGCCGCAATTGCTGATTCTATTACTACCCTTGCTAATGATGAAATTGGTTGTAAAAATCCTATACAACCTCTAAGCTCTTTCTCATTTGAACCAACAATTCTTTCTATGGTTACAAAACTCATCCCACGTTTTAGAAACTTCTTATTTATATCTTTATCAGGCTCAAGTTTAATACCCTTCTTTATATACTCCTCTATTGCTTTTCTAGCTAATCTTACTAGATAAGTTCCATCCTCTAACGTTAATTCACTTGGTAAAATGATGTCACCTTGGCTCATTCTCAGCACCTATACCACTATCTTCTACACTAACTCTCTTCATATTAATAGCTATGTTTCCTAGCATACTAGCTTTTTTAATTTTAGAACTCTCTAGGATCTCATTTATTGTTTTCCAATGTGTTCCCCGCCAGTAGACTTTTTTACATGAAGGGCATATCCAAAATTCTTTATACTTCAATGCAATATTTTTAGAAACTCTGTGTGCAACATCGGCAATCGATGTTGTGTAGCGAAGAGGAGCGTTACAGTTTGGGCATCTCGTATCATTCTTATTAAACTCTAGCTGTATGTTAAACCTAGCAGAAAGTTCAGCTAAAACAGAACTTATATCAGGATCTTCAATAAAAAAGGCTCTTATATGTAATTTTTTTGCTCTGTTGTAGAGTCCTTGATCTCTAGTCAAAAGGATTCTATCTTCGTTTCTCGCTATTTTCAGAAGGGTCCAATCATCTATTTTCCTATGATATAGCGTATCATAGCCTAAAAGCCTTAGCCATCTAGCCACATGACCAAGCATTGAATCCACTATGAACCTTGGGTGGCTTGGCATTAGCTCTTCCTCTTTTTATGCAAAAACTATGTTGTATATTTTGATTATAAGCTATTTAGATGTTTCTCTATAGCATGTATAGTCGAATAGTGTTTTGGTCGTTCTATTTTCTTCGTGTAACAGCTTTTTTACTGTAGCCCAAGACCTTCTAACAATTGGGGGAATCTCTTTATGAAGTCTATAATAGTTTTTCAGCCATTCTATTGTTTTCCTATCACTTGGATAGCCACTACCAAAATTGCCATATATAGCCTTGAGGCTCTCTATATGCTTATCGCGCAGAACCTTTGCTACTATGCTTGCAGCTCCAACCACTACATATTTGGAATCTGCCTTAAATTCTGCAAAAATTTTTAAGTCATTATCTACTGACTTCACTTTCTCTGTGATTTTACCCGGATCTGTGAATGCGTCTATATAAACCTCGTCTATGTATATCAACTTCTGGGCTCTTCTAATTAAATCTAGAATAGCATTCATCTCTAAAACATTAATATTATATTCGTCTATCTGATTAGGCTGGATCCTGTTTACAATAACTAGAGATGAAAGAGAGAGTATTATAGGAAGCAACTGCTCTCTTTTTGTTTTAGATATTTTTTTGCTATCATTTACCCCAGCTACCTGTAGTGCTGGGAGGTATCTATTCTCCATAGCAACTAAGGCTATGAACATATCACCTATAAGTGGCCCTCTCCCAGCTTCATCAATACCAGCCAAAATCTTTGTATACATTATTACTACCTTGAAGTCTCTTCCATCTTTATAGCATCCTAAGGCCCTAAACTCGAGTTAGAGCTTAAATATTAAAATTAAATATCATTTTTAAATTAGGTCAAAATAAGGAATTTTGAGTTCATATTAGTGGAGAGATAATCATATGGATGATGAGCATTTTGAACCATCTTGAAAGGTATAAAGGTTTGATGCAACCCTAAGAAAGCACAAGAAGACAGAACATGAGAAAATGAAGTAACATCATAAAAACCTACATGATGTTTGAATCTTACTTTTCTATCTCTCTTAAGACGTTTTTGAGCGTTTGCGATGGTGTTTCAAGAAGAGTGATTCTCTCTTTTGCGAACATTTTATAGTGCTCTAATTGTTTAGCTGGCATATCTATTAAATGTCTAAATGTTTCATATGTTTTTTGCATATCCGATACATGGAATAGTGGAAAGCCCCATTCGGATACACATTCATTTACATAAAGTTTCATGGGGAATAAGCACATACCTGGTGTTCCAAGTAGTGCTGCCTCCCTTGCCATGGTTCCTCCACCAGTAATAACAATTTTTGCATAGTAACTAATCTTTGAAGCGTCTACATCTTCGGCATTGCTTGGGATAATGACATTCGAGTCTTTTTTATGTTTATACATCAAAGGATCATCTTTATATCTTGGTATGTAAAAAACCTTGTAACCTTTTGCTATGGATTCTGTAATAATCTTTTCAAGCAGTGCAATAATATTATGCCCCTGCATTGTGTAATATGAGGCCTTTGTCTCTGGTGGTCTAATCACAACATATTCGTATGGCTCTAAACCCCATTTACTTATGTAGTGAGAGTCTGGATTGAATTCTTTTAGCCACTCTACCTCATCTACGCCGTGGAATTGCCTAATGATAGTTTCTTCCCTGTATACATATTTTTCAATCTCTTCTTTAGGAATACACGAAGAAAATATGACAGCGGTTGAAAGAGGCAGGGAAAGTCTTGAGGGAGCTTTGCTGTGTGGACTATCAGTGAATGCAATGTACGGTTTTCCCAAGCCAAAGGCTATTCTGGATGCAACTGGATTGGGAAAGGCTATCAGAACATCAAAATCTTCTAAAATCTCAAGAAGAGACAACATTCTTTTTGCTTCTTCAATAACCTTTTCTTTTAAACCCTCAACATATTGTCCAACAGCTTTATATTCTATGCCAATGCTTCTTAAAACAGAGAATGTGTATTCATAATTCCTTGCAGTTAAAATAACCTTGTAACCATTTTCTCTTAGATTTAGATAAATATGGCCAAAAAGTTTTGCCTGTTTTGGCGTTAAAACGTCTATCCATATCCTCATCAATTTTTTCTACCGCATTATTGCATAAATAAACTTTTAAACAAATTTATAAAGTGATTGCTCTTCAGAATATGCAAGATCTATCATTGGCTGGGGTGAAGCTAATGCAGAAAACAATCGAAAGAAAATTGTTTGGGACTGATGGTGTTAGATGGATCGTGGATAGAGAAGATGTATCATTTCCCTTGAGACTAGCTATGGCTATAGCAAGTCACTTTCCTACAGGGTCTAGAGCATTGATAGGCAAGGATGCAAGGATTGGCAACAATCTAATTTACAATCTAGTCATAGCGGGGCTGGTCTCAGCTGGTACAAAGGTTTATGATGCAGGCTTCATACCTACGCCAGCTCTACAGTACTGTGTTAAAGAATGTGGTTTTGATTACGGCGTTGTTGTTACAGCAAGTCATAATCCCCCTGAGTGGGTAGGAATAAAAGTTGTTTTAAGCGATGGTATAGAAGCCCCGCCTGAGGTTGACGCTGAAATAGAATCGTTGTTATTTGAAGCAAAATTTAGGCACCTGTCTTGGTATGATTTAAAACCTGTTGAGAGATTCGATTCAGCAATAGATTATTATGTGAATGGTGTTAAGAAACACTTCGATGCTGAGAAATTTAGAGGAAAAGAGATGAGGGTTGTTGTGGACTGTGCTAATAGTGTTTCAGCTTTGACAACACCTAGAGTTTTAAAAGAACTTGGTTTAAAGGTTCTAACAATAAATGCTGACCTAGGCTTGCCCTATAGACCATATGAGCCAACAGCCGAAACTTTAGTGGATCTAATGCAGATTGTTAAAGCTGTTAATGCTGATTTTGGCGTAGCCCACGATGGAGATGGTGACAGAGCCATTTTTGTTGACGATCAAGGTAGATTTGTGGATGGTACAATTTCTGCAATAATATTGACTAACTATGTGTCCGAGAAGAACCCCAACCTGCCAAGAAGAGTTGTTACAGCCATATCTACAAGTCATATTCTATCAGACAAGTATCTGATTAAAAATGGTATAGAGGTTGTATGGACAAGGGTTGGTTTCTTAAACATAGCAAGAAAAATTGCTGAGCTGGGTGGAGCCATTTCTGGGTTTGAGGACAATGGTGGATTTGCTTATGTCCCTCATCAACTAGTTAGGGATGGAACAGCTTCAGCGGCTTTAATGGCTGATATGCTTATAGAGAAAAGCTCTAAGCTTTCATATATTGTGGATTCAATTCAAAAGCCAGTTATACTAAGAGCAAAGATTCCAATTACTAATAGGGAAGAGGGATTTGCTATTGTGGAAGCTCTAAAAACATATTATAGTTCATATGAAACAATTGATATAGATGGGATAAAGGTTGTTATGGATAGTGCAGCATTTCTTGTGAGACCAAGTGGTACTGAACCATTGCTGAGGATAACTGTGGAGTCGTGGGATGAAGCAGTATCGAAGAGGATATTATCTGAGTTGCTAGACAAAGTAGAGGAAATCAAGAAAAGGTTAGGAAGATGAAGCATAGACTCCTAAATTATCTAGCATGTCCTTACTGTAAAGACAAGGGTTTTCCCTTGAAATTATTTGTAATAGAAGCTGTGCGATACGAGCATAGAAGGATTCCACAGAATGCCCAAAAACCACTCTGCGATTTGTACTGTTCATTCAAAAATGCTTATATCAAGGATCTTAGTGAGAAGAATGAGGAAGCACCATGCGATGAATGCATAAAGATTGAGGTGAAGACAGGTGTTCTTTACTGTGAAAATTGTGGTAGATGGTATCCTATACTAGATGAAATTCCTAGGCTATTGCCAGATAATTATAGGAAGAAAGAAGAGGATGTCGCATTTCTTAACATATATAAAGATAAAATACCAGAGGAAATTAGATTGCATGGAAAACCATATAATTTATTAAGCAAATAACACAACTTAGGTTAATGTAAATACAGGAAAATGGCATGGTATTATTTGGGTGCAACATAAAATGTCTTCAATGTATGACAGCTTAACGCAATGGATTGAAATGCAGAAAAAGGTTAAGGAATGGTTCGGCAATGTTAATGAGAATGCCAAGAAAGGTGACAGACTCGAACTGATACTTTATACCAGAATGGCTTTTCAGCACATGATTAGGACGCTAAAAGCATTTGATAACTGGCTTCAAGACCCCTTTATAATCAGTAACATGCCTAAAGAAGAGCTTGAGTTTGTGTGGGCCACTGTTTACAATATACTGCAACAATTAATAGATTTAGACATTAAGCATACATCTGAGTTTAGAGATTACATATCTAAATTAGAGAAAGAGGGTAAGCTGAATCCTCTTTTGCTAGAGTTGTTTAGTGAAAGTGGCGGTAGAAGAAGAAGAGGAGAACGCGAAGGCATATCATTATCAATTTAATCAGAGGACACTAAGCAATTCACTTCAAAATATATCTAAATAAATTTTTGATTTGTTTTCATTTGTTTTCAGCATTCTTTATTCTTTTACTACTTTAATAGTTATTTTAGTTATTTCCTAACTTGTTTCACTAGTTGTGTTGCTGTCACAACCTCTTCATCTATTGCAACTACCTTGCTCTTCAATTCTTCTACTGAGCTTAGAACCTCAGATAATTTTGCATCCATGATTTGTAATGTTTCCAAAAACTCTTTTCCTCTACTGGTCAGCTGAAGCTTTTTGGTTTTTGGATCTGCTTCGATCAGACCTACATATAACAAGGCTTTTAGGTCCTCAAGCAGATCTTTTACTATAACTCTGTTGCCCAACTTGACAATTGTGTAACCTAGATCTATCTTCTTTTCGTCGTGGAGTATAGTTACTAAATAGGACAAGCCCTTTTCGCTGACTGCGTTTAGCACTTTAATTATGTGTAGCAATGTCATTTTTCTCTTATCATTTTTTATCGTATCTATTGTGACAACTTGTGTTGAAAATGTTTTAAGTTCCTTAGTTTTTTGTTGTTGTACCTGTTTTTCAGGCATTTTGAAAACACCAAGCAATTTACCTTACTTTGTTAACATCTGTAGTGTACTTAATAAGCTCACTAGCTTCATTACCATAAACCTTAATGAAGAGACTCTCACTTGGTATGGCACGTTGATTGTCTGAAACAGCCCTCAACTTGTTTTCAATAATTGTTTTTAATACTTCTATCATATGGTAAATAGATGTTGCAATACTGATAGCAATCTTATATGTATTTGCTTGCAGAACCAAGAATCTAAGTAGTGCAACTAGTAGAGTTATATTAATTATGGTTAGAATAATGATTACAAGGCTCGCAGATGGATGCAAAATTAAACCAGCTAAAGAGGCTGTCAATGATGGGAGAATAGCTAAAGGCTCTAGAGTAAGCACCAATAGCAATTTAAGGTATAGCGATAAAAGTGTAGCCATTATTATGAACAATGTTATGAATGTGAGGGATAAGAAGCTAGTGATATTTAATATTTGAAATTGATATAAGATGGCTAATGAAGTGATGCTAGAAACCATTGAAATAAATGTTACAATCGTAAGAAGCAGGCTCAATCTAACTGTACAAACACTGAATTCAATGCCTAGCTCTTTTACATCACTTGAAATACCTTTGATAATGGGAGTAACCTGAGTTAAAAAGTCTTTAAGCTCACTTTTTTCTAAGAGTTCTTTAAGATTAGTTAACTGTGTAAGGATTTTTTCCAATATTTTTAGCGATTTTATAGAAATGAGAAATTGTTGACTTTTTTCCAGTTCATGGATGGAACTCCTTAGATCATCTACATTAAGACCTAGATGTGAAAGGGTAGCAACTAAGTTGCTAAGTGTTTTTCCAAGATCTTTTTCTATAACCATGTTTTCAGCCTAACAAAACCAAGATTATGTGCCATGCATTTTCGAAGACATGTTTCCATGCTTCAAAGGTTTTGATGACAGTCTCTCTCCAAATATATTCGTACAGCTGTATGACAAGGTAAATGTAGATATATGGCGTTATTTGGACCGCATAGAAACTGTACTGCGATCTAGAACCGACAAGCCAAAGCATTACATAGGCTAAAACAAACCCAGTTAGTATAAACCAAGGTTTTTTACTCACGGAATCAAAGACTCTATAAGCTGTTGTGAGCATCAATAGAATAAAGCTTAGAGCATAAGCCGGCACAAAGCCTTGTGCATATATCGTCACTCCCATTGGGTATATGTAAAGGGGGAAAGAGTTTAGACCGAAGAACCATTCCCAGGGAGCAGATGATATAGGACATTCATTTCCAACACATTTGACTCTAAGATGCCATGAGATGGCTCCTAACATACTTTGGTTGAGCCATGTATCCAATCCAAACTTGAGTATTATTGGTATTGACACCGCTAATTGGAAAAAGATAAAGGATAGTAGCATCAGTATGAAGAGATCCACGGATCTAGAGACTATTTTTAGGAATCTTTTTTCACCTTTTCTAATAAGGTTGTTTATATATAACAAAAGTATTGGTAGAAAGGCTAGAAGTGCTGTAAATTTGAATGTAGATGCAAAGCCTAGTGCTATAATGGACTCTCTATATCTTTCATTAACGGCTAGTAGAATTGCTAGGGCTGTAGACATAGCCACATATATATCCAGTAAAGCAATAGAGGCAAGATTCCTCATCATAGGATCAACAGCTATTGCAGAAGCTATTATGAGTCCAAGCTCATTGGATTTTGTGAGCTTTTTTGCAATTAGAAAAGAGATTATAACCGTTAGAGAACCCATTATAATTGATGGAATGCGCCAATAAAGTGGTCTATCTCCAAGCAAAGCCATGACAATAGCTATTATGTACTTTGCCATTGGGGGATGCTCAAGATTAAAATAAGTGTTTATACCTTCGGCATCGCCTAGGATCCATCCATAGACAACATCACTCGCATTGGTGGTAGCTGCAAACCTCTTTATATTATTTGCATCTTTTGCGTGAACGTAAATAGCGTTTATCTTATTAAAAGATGTTGTGATAACTGTTACTTCATACTGTGATGCAATTGATGCGGCCTTTAAAGCATCATTTTTAGTGGGGTACACTAATGTTGCATTAAATCCGCCTACCTGCTTAGGCTCTAGTCCAAATACTGCTCTCAAAATATTTCTAGCAGCATCAACATACCACACCTCATCAGATACATAGCCTTTTGCACCCAAATAGAATCTCTGTAGCTCCTCTTTCTCAAAGCTTAGAGCTTGCACTGCGGCTAGATATATATGAACAGCAATGATTGCTAACAAAATAACTAATGTAATATAATCAAACTGTTTTTTCACCATGTATACCCGCTGACCATTTTTGTTGGCTGGGTATGGATATAATTTCTATTTTATAGACACTTTTAATAATTTTCATCAGGTCATAGTAACAGCTCACCTAAGATAAAAGGTTATAAGCTTGGAATTGTATAGAGATAAATTGATGTAGATGATTGGTGAAGTTTTTTGAGTATGATAAGAGAGGTAAAGGAAGAATCGAAAAGAGAGATGTTGAAGAGGATAAGTGCACATAGCCACATAAGGGGGCTGGGTTTAGATGAGAAAGGTGAGCCAAAATACATTGCAGATGGTCTTGTGGGACAGCTAGAGGCAAGGAAGGCGGCTGGAATAGTTGTTAAGATGATTAAAGAGGGTAAGCTTGCTGGAAGAGGAATATTGTTTGTTGGTCCACCAGGCTCGGGCAAAACAGCGCTTGCAATTGCAATAGCAAGAGAACTTGGCGAAGATACACCCTTCGTAATGATAAATGGTGCTGAGCTTTATTCGACTGAGGTTAAAAAGACGGAAATTTTGATGAGAGCTGTTAGAAGAGCAATTGGGATCAGAATAAGGGAGTTAAGAAGGGTTTATGAAGGTGTTGTAAAGGAGATCAAGTTTGCTTTAGCATCTCACCCATTTAACCCATATGTTAAGGTACCACGTGGTGCTAGAGTAACCCTTGCTACAAAGGATGAAGAGAAAACACTAGAGGTAGACCAGTCTATAGCTATGCAGCTTGCGCAACTTTCTGTAAGGAGAGGTGATTTGATAAGTATAGATGCTGATTCTGGTGAGGTTTTTAAGCTTGGCAGAGTGAAGGGGGTAGAAAAGGCAAAATACTATGATATAGAGACATCTAGGGTTTTAGAGGAGATTCCAAAGGGGAGGATATTCAAGGAGAAAGAGATTGTGAGAACTGTTACGCTACACGACTTGGATGAAGCATACGCGGCGCAGAAGAGGGCTGTAATATCATTGATTGGTGTTGGATCCGAGGAGAGGGAAATAGATCCCGAGATCAGAAAAGCTGTTGATGAATCTGTTAGAAAAGCGTTGAGCGAGGGCAAGGTAACCCTTGTTCCAGGTGTGTTATTCATAGACGATGTGCATATGCTTGATATAGAGGCATTCAGCTTTCTAACAAGAGTGATGGAAAGCGAGTTCTCACCAATACTTATACTCGCCACAAACAGAGGTATAACAAGAATTCGTGGCACTGATTATGAAGGCCCTCACGGCATGCCTCTCGATCTTTTGGATAGACTTCTAATCATAAGTGTAAGACCATATAACCCAGATGAGATAAGGGAAATAATAATGATCAGAGCCGAGGAGGAGGAGATAAAACTCTCTAAGGATGCAATAGAGTATTTAGTTAAGATAGCAAGTGAAAGAAGCTTGAGGTATGCAATCCAATTAATGCAGCCAGCTAGAATCATTGCCGAGAGGAAGGGCAGAGACGAAATAAAAGAAGAGGATGTTGAAGAGGCATGCAAATTATTTATAGATGTTTCACAAAGCGTTGAGTTAGCAAAGAAATGGGAGAGCAAGTTCCTTAAATAGATTAAGCTTAGGATAAAAAGGTTGGAATGTTATGTCTCAAGATACAGACCTAATGCAGAAATTTCTAAAGTTTATGGACTATGTTCATCCTCTGGGGAAAAATGAAGAACATATATATACAGTTAATGAACTGGCAGAAATGTGGGGCATCGATAGAGAAAAGGTTAAGACTATTCTGAGGAAGTTGCGAAGAGAGGGCTTCATAAGAAGAACCAAAGGTGGTGGATACAAACTCACGCTAGCTGCAAGGATTTTGATTAGAATATATAAACGGGTCAAAAAGTAAGAAGTTCTTAGATGATGATCACGGCTGTTTCTGAAAACTTGATGACAACCCGTGTTACTGAGCAACTCTATTAATTAACTAGGTAAAGTAAGTGGGGAAACCATGTCAAATTTTGATATTGTTAATCTGGTTTATGGTTGGCGTATAGAGGAGGCTAGAAAAAAGTTGGAAAAGAAGCTTGAGAATGAAATTTACATTACTGATCTAATTTACTGTCCACTAAAATACCACTACCAGAGGATGTATAAAGAGATAGCAATAGCAAATGCGTTTGACCCTATTACAATATCTGGAGAGCTAATTCATTTAGGCATTGGCAAGGTACTTGCAGATCTCTTAGGTAAGGATAATGTAAAATTAGAAGTAGAATATGAGAAGGAGATGGTGATTGATGGTGCCACATATATTGTAAAAGGGCGTGTAGATGCTGTTGTAGGTGATTGGCTAGTAGAGATTAAGTCTAGCAGATCTGATTTAAGCATTCCACATCAGCATCATACTCTACAGGTTAGGCTATATCTTTGGTTAACAGGATTAAGAAAAGCTGTATTGCTCTATATTACACAAAACAGGATATCACAGTATTTCATAGAAGACCCTGTTTCAGATGGTGAAGTAGCAGATCTCATTCGAAGTATTCTGTCGTTAAAACCAGCTCCTAGATACAGTTGGGAGTGTTCATACTGTCAATACGCGATTTTATGCCCTAATAAGAAAACAACGCAATCATGATAAAGGCAGAAATGAAAGCTATGCCGCTAACTAAATGAATAAAACTTCAAAAAGGTTTAGCTATTTATTTAGCATAGAGCTTATAAGCCTGCTACTCATAGCTAGCCTGTCTCTAGGCGTCAAACAAAAATGGATCAAGGCAATAAAAATCAAACTGAAATGGATAGAATAGTAGGAAAGCATGTGTATGGAAATCTATATGAAGTCGATGTAGATATAGCTAAAGATGAGGATAAGCTAAGGCAAATAGCGATAGAGGCGGCTAAGATAGCTAACATGACTTTGCATGAGGTTAAGAGTTGGAGCTTTGGAGGGAAAAAAGGGGGTGTATCAGTGATAGCACTTGTTCTCGAAAGCCATATAGCTATTCATACTTGGATAGAATATAGATATGCGACAGTCGATGTTTATACTTGCGGCGAGAAAAGCGATCCCTGGAAAGCATTTGAATACATTGTAAGAAACTTAAAACCAAAGTACTACACAGTAAACTACGCAGATAGAAGCAGCTTCGAAGCAATAAGATCATAATCATAAATAATGCGATAAGTCGTGATGATGGTAAAGGCACTGATGTGTGATGTAGCTGAGCTACTCTGATTCTCGTTTATATAATGTTTTTTAATTTCACTTAATTGGACATGATGTTGGTGTCCTAGCCTGACTAAAAATAATGATGAGTTGATTCCGGCGCTGAAGTGTATGTTCTTAGTGATGAACTGGAAAGCTTATGTGAATAATGCAACGCATGCCCATAAAATCTCTTATCAATTCTTGAGAGGGAAGGGAATAGTCTTGCGCTAATAACACATGTGTTAATATTTGAACTATCTATCTATTTTTAAGCCTAGGCTGTAAATAATTTGTACAACTGCAGAGTGGTGATGATAAGTGGATAAGATAGTTGTGATTGGATTAGGTGAGGTCGGCAGTGCAGTTTATAGAGTATTTGAATATAGTGGCAAATTTGAGGTTTATGGATATGATATAGATCCTAGCAAGACAATTAATAGGCTTGAGGAAATTCCCCAAAATATTGATTTCATGCATATAGCAATACCTTATTCGCCAAGATTTGTTGATATCGTGAAACAGTATGTAGCTAAATTTAGGCCAGGATATATAGTGATACATTCTACAGTAGCTCCAGGGACAACGAGAGAGATTTACAATGAAACCTCTATTCCAACAGCATTCTCGCCTGTAAGAGGGAAGCATCCAAATATTGTTAGACATCTATACTTTTGGCCCAAATGGGTTGCAAGTCTTCCTTTAGGAAAGTTATCAATTTTTATCTTACATCATTTTCTCGCCGGATTCAAGGTGAAGGAGTATAGAGGTAATCCGGAGACACTGGAACTAGCAAAACTGTGGGAAACGGTTTACAGAGCTATAATGATAGCTTCTTGGCATGAAATACATAGGATCGCCTTAAGGTTTGGTGCAGACATAGAAGCTATTGCGCAATTTGTTGGTGAAGTACATGAAGTTTTGCATGATAGACCAATATACTATCCAGATTATATAGGGGGGCACTGTCTTATTCCAAATACTAAGATACTTAACTCGGTGTATCCATCAAAGATATTTGAGTTTGTATTGCAGTCGAATGAAAAGAGGATAGATGAATTGAAAGATGAGAAGGTGCGTAGTGACGTTGAAAGAATGAAGCTACTGGTTCAAAGGTACATTAACAGAGATTATTATTCGTGACGATTTTCACATGAGAAATGCTTTTAAGTAGAATCAGGAAGATGTTAGAGTATCTCGAGTAACGGTGAACAAGAAATGACATCAGAATATGCTTTACCACCATACATTGAAGAGATGTTCAAGTTTGATGTCACAGATAGTGATATTGAAGCACTTAAAGAAACGTTAAGGGATATGAAGACACAGGTCAAACTAAAGCTTTTCACAACTGGGAATAATAGGCAATGTTTCTCATGCTTAGAGACAGAAAAGTTGCTGAATGTTTTAATTGAAGCAAGTCCGCCAATAGGTTCCGAGAAAGCCATCATAATTGAAAAATACGATTTAGAAACAAGCACTGAAATGTTCAAGAAATACGATGTTAGTAGGGTACCAACCATACTGCTTCTCGATGGTGCTATAACGTACTATGGAATGCCAGCAGGAGAAGAAATTAAAGCGTTAGTTGAAACAATCATTAGAATAAGCACAAGCGATCATGGACTTTCTACGACAACTATCAATGAATTATCCAAGTTGAAGGGCAAAGCCATTATCGAAACTATTGTGACACCACCATGTCCCTACTGTCCATATGCTGTCTTGCTGGCAAATATGTTTGCATATGCCAGTAAATTGTATGGGTTCAACAATGTAAAATCTGTAGTTGTTGAGGCATATGAGAATCCAGATATAGCAGATAAATATGCTGTTACAACTGTTCCCACAATTGCAATAAATGGTAGAGTTGTGTTTGTTGGATTACCATATGAGACACAGTTGCTTAAAGCAGTAAAGAGACTAGCACAACTAGAGTTGTAAAAGATCAAACTATTTTTGGTTGTAGACAAAGTCTTATTTGGGATTCAGATAATGGTGCCATAGCCATTCTTATAACGTTATGCCTATAATCATATTCGACATCATCTATTTGAATTTTCATGACCCTACTGCCATAAACCTTAATGATGCTGTTGATAGCATTGCTGGTAATGTTGTACGAAGTCATTTCTATGCAACGATTATAGAAGTTATGTGGAATTAGAATTGAATATGGGTCGACAACCTCTATAAGAGGTGTATAATGTAATTTGCCAATGGCTATGTTAGATCTGTGTATAGCTGTCTCTACAAGTAATCTCCTAACGGCTGGTACCACAGGCTCTCTTGATACATACATGCAATCCCCATGGTATTCGATAGAGATGTGATGACGACTTGAATATGCAATTCTAGCTGGATCCTTAAAAACTATAGATAAACCCGACTTTTTTTCTTCCAGTATGTTAATGGCTATGACTGATGATAATCCGCTGGTCATCGCTAATTCAGCCTTTAATAATGCAAAAGGCTTAGCTCTAACTATTTGCAGAGACTCGAACTTTTTAGAAGAATAAATGGTGATGTAATTATTGCTTCCACATATTTTACAAAGATTATCCAAGCAATAGATGGAGCTTTCAATTGAGAACTCAAAAGAAAAACCGTCATATTCAAAACTTTTTGAATGATGTTTGAGAACCTTATCACTGTCAATGGGATAGCATACAGACATTCCTAGGCAAAGAAGGTGCTCTTCTCCCCATATAACATTAGATGTATAGGGAAAAATATTCACAAGCTCGTCTCCTTGTCCATCAGAAAAACCGATGCTCTGCATAAACATAAGGAAACTATGTGCTATATGGTCCGTTCGCGATAATATCTTCATCAAATCTGTAGGGGGCAAGTTTCGTCATCCCATTTCAGAGGCTACCAAATTCCTCATTAAAGGTCCATCGGCTACGACCAAGATCATCACTTATCCTATATATGATTCTACTCACAGCAATATATGTTTTAAACATTAATGGGTCACAAGTTTAGAATTCTACGTGAAAATATATAGAGTCCATAGATGATGAGGAGACCAATGAAAATCAACAGTGATAGTGAAAACCCATCACCAAGAATTTTTCGTAATATGTTTATGAAACTTAGAATAAGTAGGATAATCGCATCTATCAAGGCTACAAATATAGTTGAGTACATAACAACCTTTACAATATTTCTTCCAGTGGTACACCTACTCAATATTTTCAACCAATCTAATTTCTTAATTTAAAATTTAAAATTATTTTAATAAATTATTAAAGAACTAAAGTGATACATAAAGGTAGTTCATGCATGGCTAACAACGTTAACGAATATTTTGTTCAACTAGCATATAAGTGGAGTAAAATATTAAACGAGGAAAAGCTGTATCAAGCAGATCCAGACAGTTCCAAGCCAAAATTTTTCATAACTGCTGCCTACATGTACCCTAATGGACCTATTCACATAGGCCATGGAAGAACTTATCTTATAGCTGATATCATAGCTAGGTTCAAAAGATTGCAGGGATACAATGTATTATTTCCAATGGGATTTCACTATACAGGAACACCAATAATAACAATGGCTGAGGCTATCGAAAATGGAGATAAGGATCTGATTTATCTGCTTAAGAATGTTTATGGTGTAACTGATGAAGATATCAAAAAAATGGTGGATCCATTATACTTGGCAAGATATTTTCATAGCGTGTCAAAGGAAGTCATGAAGCTCTACGGGCTCTCAATTGATTGGAGGAGAGAATTCACAACCATAGATGAAGACTATAAATCATTTATACAATGGCAATTTCTTACACTCTATGAGAAAGGGTACATAGAGAGAGGTACGCACCCCGTAGGATGGTGTCCAAGACATGAAATGCCTGTGGGAATGCATGACACCAAGGGTGATGTTGAGCCAGAGATAGGAGAATTTGTGGCAATACTATTTAGGGACGAGAATGGTGTGGCATATCCAACAGCTACATTGAGACCCGAGACTATATTTGGCGTGACCAACATATGGGTGAATCCAGATAGGTACTATCTAAAAATAAGGTTAAATAATGGAGATTTATGGATAGTTGGAGAAGATGCTGCCTCGAGACTTAAATATCAGTTAGACTT
The DNA here is from genome assembly GCA_038735125.1 of Ignisphaera sp. Taxonomy (NCBI): domain Archaea; kingdom Thermoproteati; phylum Thermoproteota; class Thermoprotei; order Desulfurococcales; family Desulfurococcaceae; genus Ignisphaera; species Ignisphaera sp. The sequence goes on along the minus strand of JAVYNU010000006.1, from coordinate 22,936 downwards.
CGAGGTTGTGGATAGGTTTTTAGGAAATTCTCTTATTGGTATATTTGTCACAAATCCAATTACAGGAGAAAGAGTACCTGTATTGTCTGCGCCATTTGTTGATACATCATTTGCTACAGGTATTGTTATGAGTGTCCCTGCTCATGCACCTTATGATGCTATTGCCTTGGAGGATATTAAGAGCAATGAGAAACTAAAAGAATTTGTTAGTGGTATAGCGCCAAAGGTAATTATCGAAGTTGATGGGGAAAGAATTGCTACAGCTTATCAAGCATTAAAGCAATTCAAAATCTTATCGCAAACAGAGAGGGAGAAGCTCGATGAAGCAACCAGATATGTGTATTCACTAGAATATCAAAGAGGATTTATGATTAAAGATCTCAAGGTTTTAGATCAATTCAGAGAATATATAGAGAAGGAGGTATGTGGCAGCCCTGTTAAGAATGCTCGAGAAGCTATGAAGAACCTTATGGTGAATAATAACTTGGGTGTAATTGTATATGAAATATTGAATAGACCTGTTTATTGCAGATGCGGTACAGAAATTGTTGTGAAGTTGCTAAAGGATCAGTGGTTTATAAATTATGGAAATGAATCTTGGAAGACCGTTGCAAGAGAAGCTTTAGAGAAAATGAAGATAGTGCCTCCAGAGGCGCGGGCACAATTCGAAGCAACAATAGATTGGCTTAAAAGAAGGGCATGCGCGAGGACTAGAGGACTTGGAACACCTTTACCTTGGGATGAAAAGTGGATTATTGAAAGTCTTAGCGACTCAACTATATACATGGCTTTTTACACAGCGGTTCACAGAATTAGGGAGATTTTGCATGGGATTAAGGCATTGCCTAAGGAATTCTGGGATTATATATTCTTGGGTAAGGGTGATTCAGAAAGTGTAGCCAGGTTAATAAATGCAAAAGGCAAGGATATTGAGGATCTGAGAAAGGAATTCCTATATTGGTACCCCTTAGATATGAGGGTTAGTGGTAAAGATTTGATTCCAAATCACCTCACATTCTTCATATTTAATCATGTGGCTTTGTTTCCAAGTAGCCTATGGCCTAAGGGTATAATAGCCAATGGATGGGTTCTCATAAAACAACAGAAGATGAGCAAGTCTGCAAGAAATATAATACCTCTTAAGAATCTTATTGATGAATATGGGACAGATATAGTTAGGCTATTGTTAGCATTGAATGCTGAGGTTTATCAGGATGAAAACATAGACATGGATATGCTTAGCAAATTAGGTAAATCTGAATATCCTCAGCTATTGCTAGATATACACGATATGATAATCCAAATCTATAATAATGCGTCTAGACTAAGAGCAGAGGAAACAACTCTTGATCAACTGTTTTTCACAAAATTCGATTACATTGTCAACGAAATAGTGGAGTTAATGGAGGAGTACAAATTAAGGGAGGCAGGAATCAAGATATTCTATGAAATAAAAGAGCTGATAGATTCATATCTAAAGCTTGTTGAAACACCCTCAAGGAGGATTATAAATGCGATTAAAATATGGCTTGGTCTAATAAGCGTTTACACACCATATATAGCAGAAGAGATATGGAGCAAAACATTTGCAGAAGGTAGGATAACGGCGGAGGTACTTGAGCTACCTAAGGGATACGACAAAAACATGTTAATGTCGTTTAGATATGCTGATACGATAATAGATCACATAAACAACATAGCAAAAGCTTTGAAAAAGCCTAGTATTAACCTAGTTGTTGTATATGTTGCTTCAAAGAATATGCAGAAGATTATGAAGAATGTGCTTAAAACATTATCAATCGGTTTAAAAGTGAATGATATAATAGATAACGTATCTAAAGAAATGAATTTGAGTAAAAAAGAATTTGGAAAGGTAATTAAGGCACTCTATGATGTTGCAGTAGCAGTTCCAGAGGATCTGAGGAAACTCTATATGGAGAGTGATATTGATGAGTTAGATGCCTTAAAGATAGCGAAGATATATATCGAGAAGAGGCTCAACGCAAGGGTTATGATATATGATGCAGAAGACCCAACGGCACCAGATTATGGAGCAAAGAAGAAGATAGCGCAACCTCTGAGACCCGGTATATATGTTGAGTAATAACGCTTTTTTATCTCAGTAAAGCTTATTTTGCTAAATAATAGCTGAAAAACCCTATGGTGAGAAATAATGAGTTCGGAGATGGGAGGAAGAACAAAGGCTAGGCTTGTGGAGGTGCGAAGAATTGTGGGTAAGAAGCGTATAAGAGATAAGACATATAGTTATGATTACTATACACTATCATTAAACTTGTATGTGCCGAGGAATATTGTTGATAAGTATGGCAAAGAATTTGTTGTTATTAAGGAAGAAGAAACAGGCATAATCACAATAATGCCAAGAAAAATAGCGGAAGAGAAGGGGATAAAAATAGAGAGTAGTAAGTGAAGGTAGGCTTAAATAAAAATATCTCCCCAATAATACACAGATTTTTAAGGAGTCTTCAATGACAAGTTCTAATCCAAGGTTCTATATATTTAGTGAAGAAGATATTAAAAAGGGGTATGCTACAGACATATACTTCGTTAGAAGCAGGGAGATACTAGAAAGATATGATCTTTGCAACAAAATTGTCAGATATGAGATTCATGCATATGGTCTTCCGAATAACTACAAATGGGCTGTTTTCACAGGTCTGGAAGAGGCTATAGCACTATTACAAAATTTACATGTAACACTTTACTCCGTGCCTGAGGGAACATTGTTTTCATCGTTGCAACCACTAGCTGTATTAGAAGGCAAAATATGTGATATAATAACAATAGAAACATCATTACTAGGCATATTGAGGTTTTATAGTAGTGTATCAACAAAAGCAGCTAGGATAAAGAAAAAAGCTGGCAATAAACAAGTAGTATTCTTTGGGCTAAGAGTTCAACACCCAGCAATAGCACCTGCATTAGATAGAGCAGCCTATATAGGGGGCTGTGATGCCGTTTCTGGAGCCTTTAGCAAAGAATACCTCGGTATCGAACCAAAGGGAACAATACCACATGCGTTAATAATAGTTTTTGGAGATCCAGTTAAAGCATGGAAAGCATTTGACAGTGTGATGCCAGAGGAGGTTCCCCGCATTGCTCTTGTCGATACATTTTATGATGAACGCTATGAAAGCCTGCTTGCAGCACAAGCCCTTGGGAAAAAACTGTGGGGAGTTAGGCTTGATACACCAAGAAGCAGAAGAGGAGATATCTACCTAATTGCTCAAGAAGTTAGATGGACCCTTAAACTCCACGGATATGAGAACATTAAGATAGTTATAAGTGGTGGTCTTGATGAAGACAATATAGAAAGATTAAGAGATGTTGCAGATGTTTTTGGTGTTGGTACATCAATAGCGTTTCCACCATCAGTTGATTTAAGTATGGATATTGTAGAAATCTATGATGAAAAAGAAGGGAGGTGGATTCCAATCACAAAACGGGGTAAGCTTCCGGGGTTTAAGCAATTATATAGATGTAAACCAATTATTGAAGACTATGTAGATATCCCAGGAAAAACAATTATGTGCAGTAATGGCGAAATAGCAAAGCCCATGCTTAATAAGGTGTTAGAAGACGGAAAAATATTGGCGCAGCTCCCTGAACCTCATGAGATAAGGCAATATGTATTAGAGCAGCTTAAATATGTTGAAATTTGATAAAAATTTAATGCTTTTTATGCAATATAATACTCAAGTCTAGTAATTGTAGGTTAAATAATGAAAACCATTATAATAAGAGTTGATGAAAAAACATATGAAGAACTATTGGCCAAGGCTAAGTCAGAAGGTTTTCTAACTGTCTCTGAATATGCTAGGGCCCTAATAGTTAAAAGCTTAGGGAAGGAAACCGTAGCAAAAGAGGTGGCAGAAAAAGCAGAGAAATCAGTCACTATGACAGCCGATAAGATAGTGCAACTTCTTGAACGGAGAATACAAGATAAAATTAACCCTTTTACTTCGAAAATAGATGAGCTCAATAGGAAGTATAGCGAGTTTATCGAGAGACTAGAAATATTAGAAGAGAGAATAAAGAATCTAGAGGAAAAAATATCCTCATCTCATCAAGTTGCTGAGAAATCTGTGACCAAGGAGAAGAAAGGAGGGGGCAGAAAATCAGCTATAGATATTCTTCGTGAACAAAAGGTAATATTTGAAAGAGACATTGCGACAAGAATAAGGGATAGAGATAGTTTTTTCAGCAAGCTTGAAAGAGAAGGGGCAAAAATTATTGAAGGAAAGGATGAGAGAATAGCAGTAGAATCTGCTTACTGGAATGAATTTATTAAAAAAATAGAAAGCTTGGATACTAATAATGATGAAGAATTGCAAAAAATCTTAGATGCAATAGACATGCGACTCTTTAAAAAACTCAAGGAATCTGCATTACTTGTATACAATACAACATTAAAGAAGTGGCAAGTACTCGTCTAATCATGGATGTGATGAAGCCCGTGCCTCAGCTGATGAAATGATGTTAGAATCCCCAACTGACTTTGATATACCAATACAATGTCTAATTGTATGTATAATCATCTCAATGTCTTACCTAAAGGTTAAAAACAACATCATTACCTGATATACATATCCTAAAATAGTGTATATTTTGCTGGGTTTAAAACTCAGAAAAATTGGCATTAGGTTTTTAGTACAGTTAATGCCGGTGTGGATCTATGGAATTTGATTGCTCAGCATGAATCTAAATAGATCTTATTTTTTGGGATAATGAAAGAGACTGACTTAATTATGATGATAGGAGCTTGGAAGCTTTAGCACAGACGCTAAATTCATCTGAGTACCTTAGTAATGCTGTAGAAACTTCTCCAATTAATCTCATAATGATAGACCTCTTAGTAATGGCATTATCAGCATCGTTTATTAAAATAGTATCGCTAAATTCATTGAACTTTATTTTTATCTCTCTCTCACTGAATGATATCGAGTTTTTGTGATAGGAGGCAGTGATAGATGTACCATCATATGAAATGCTTATTTGAGGCTCAATTCTTGATAATGATACAATCGGACCATTTTCATAGTAAAACCACTTAAAGCATATCCTACCATTCTTTATATTGCTAAACGTTTTATCCATTACTATTGCCTTGCTCAGGAATGTTCTAACGGAGGTTATAAACGATACTACCTCTGATAAAACTTGTAGATATCTTTTATCAACTTTGCCCGAAGTTGCTTTCTTCAACGTATCTTCATATGCTTTTTCTAATGTTTGGACATATTTGAGCATATAGGAGATATTCATACTCTGTATCCTCTAGAGTTCTCTTAATTGATAAATCATTTTTATAGTGAATAGCCATCTTTATTCTACTTCAGTGAAAGGTTTAAAAGCTTTGAAAGCTTTTAGGTGCATGTTTAATGTCTAATAAGAGCACTCCAATACTGTCACCTGAATTAAACGTGTTAAATATGGGTTGTTGGAGGGTGAGGACAAAGGGATTTAATATAGGATAAGTAAATTATTGGTTGAGTATGGAATGTGCAAATATAAAATGAAGCACGGCTCAGAATAAGTTATCAATCTATTAAATATTAGGCATATCATATATTCTTTGATATCAAACAGAAGTAGCATAATCTATGTACTTCATCTAATTCAATGGAACAGTTATGACATACTTTTCTTCCGCAGTTGCTACATCTGCCCACCGACAAAGAACTCCTACATATATCACATAAAGTCTCGGCACATATAGCGCACATTCTATTCTTTTCATTGTAGTGCGTTTCGCATACATATCTATTGCATATTGTACATATATATTTAGCTGGTTTAACTTTGCAAATCTCGCAATATGTGACGTATAAGCTTAATTTTGTTTTAGTGTCTAAAGATTTATAGAGGGATGACCTAAGGAGCATCTCTGACTTATGATGTTGGGTGGAGCGACGGGGACCTCGCATAATTTTTCCTAAATAGCTGATGCATTTGCATTTTTAATATTGTTAATTAAGCTTTGTATACTAAGATCATTTTTAGAATACAATATTTTTTTACACATGTTTAACAATTCACTACTTTGCACAATGTTATTCTCTATATAGATTCTTATACCAAGATCAAGATATTTAGTGAAAATATCTCGGTATCTAAAAGCATTTTTTGTTGATGATGCAATAAATATTAATGTAAAGAATTTTCCTCTGCTTCTTCTGGTCTCTAGTGCTGTAAAATCTAGTAATTTTTCCAGTTCCTTCTCTGGAATGTTTTCAGATGCTATACTACAAATCATCTTTCCCACACCCATTTGCTTTCATCTTTATAATCGAAAATCTTTATACCTAATGCCAGGAGTTCTTGTCTTATTCTATCACTTAATTCATATTCTTTTCTCTTTCTAAGCTCAGTTCTAACCCTAATTATTAGGTCAACAAGTTTCTCTATGAGCTCTAAATCGACGGCGATTTTCTCCTTTAGATACTTATCCAAAACACCTAGCACAGTGTTAAAGTTTACAAGGATTGAGTAGGCTCTTAGCGCTAGCTCATATGTTTCTTTTCTCATGACATCCTTAAATATTGTAGAAAGAACATTGTTTACTGCTTCTAGTGCTTTTGGAGTATTGAAATCGTTTGACATGGCCTCGTGGAACATCATTTCACCGGCTTCCAACTTGCTTAAAATTGAAATTTCTTCATCGGTTAAATAATGTGATATTCTCGGGCTTTTTATTATGTTTCTCAAATTTTCAATAGCTGTTACAAGTCGTTGGTATAAAACTCTGTACTCTTGTAATATATTTTCATTGAATTCAAGTTGTTTTCTGTAATGTGCTGAAAAAACCCAGAGACGAAGAACCTCTGGCGAGAATTTTTCTATAGCCTCTTTAGCCGTTATTACATTGCCTAGACTTTTACTCATTTTTTCTCCTCTTACTGTTAAATAACCTACGTGAAGCCAGTATTTTACCCAAGGCTTTACACCATATGCTGCCTCGGCCATAGCGATCTCATTTTCATGGTGAGGGAATATAAGATCTTGTCCACCACCATGTATGTCAAACTGTGTTCCAAGATACCGGCTACTCATTACAGCACATTCTGTGTGCCACCCTGGTCTTCCACGTCCCCATGGAGACTCCCACCATGGTTCTCCAGGCTTTGCTGCTTTCCATAATGCAAAATCGTATGGATTTCTTTTCTCTGCTAAAAACTCTTCCTCTTGACGCCATTCCTCACTCTTAAACCTTTTTGAAAGTTTACCATAATCCGAAACTGTTGACACATCGAAATATACAGAACCACTTGGTGCTACGTAGGCATGGCCTTTTTCAATGAGTTTTTCAACGAATTCTATTATCTCTTTGATATGTTCCGTAACCTTGGGATGAATATCAATAACTATGTCAAGCTTCGTCAACACATCTAAGTATTCCCTTGTATACCTATCTGCTATTTCACTCCAAGACACACCTTCTTCATTGGCTCTTTTAATGATTTTATCATCTATATCTGTAATGTTTTGAACGTGTATGAAGGTATATCCCCTAAGCTTGAGGTACCTCTTTATAAAGTCAAAGGCTAGATAGGCTCTTATATGCCCTAAATGAGTATAGTCATAGACTGTTGGTCCGCAAAAGTATGCTTTTATCAATGGAGGTGAAAGAGGCTGGAAAGGTTCTACAGATCTTGTTAACGTATTATATATTTTTATTGACACAAAAGTTTTTCACCATAATCAAGATTTGTTGTTTGCTAGACTTAAAAAAGATTTTCTTAAAAAATTTCATGTATAGCATAGAAAAACAGTGATTTCATGTTATTAATGGGTTTATCAATAGCTTAAAAAGTTTATAGTGTAAAATGGTCTTGGTGCAAACAGAGTGTCCTATTACCAAGGTAGGAGAAGAGGGCTTTACATAATTGATGAAAGATTTGTTGGTAGAAGCATAGAGGTTTACACCATTGATGGTAGTAAATTAATGGGCCTAGTTGATGAGGTTACAAATCATGAGATAGGAATGCTAGTTGAAAACGTTGCCGTAATTGTTTCTAGACAGGCTATAGTATATGTGGTTACAGGGCAGAGCGATGTTCATGGCTATGGAGAATGTTGTGATAAGGAATACGTTCTTGACGAGGATTTGATAGGATCCGATGCTGATATAAAACTTGTTAATGGTCAAGATTTGAATGGAAGGATTGTGAAGATATCTAGGAACGAGGTTGCTTTGCTACATCAAAATAGAGCTTATGTGATCCCACGAGGGGTAATATCATATATTAAAATATTGAAGAGGTTGTAAAATGAGCTTTAACGTCTTAATAACCCTAGATCCAAGCAAAGAGAACATTGATTGGGCATTTTCACAAGTGAATAACTGTGTTGGAACCTCATATGTTATTGTAAAGGTTAGATCATCACTTATTCTGCTCAGCGTATCCGAGCCATATAGATTCTGGTTTGAAATGAAGAAGTGCTTGCAAGGAAAAGACACACCTATACATAGGATTATACCAGTGGATGATTTAGTTGATCCCATGATACATAAGGTTGCCGAAAAAGCAAGGAGCCTTGCACTTGCGAGAATCCCTCCAAATGCCTCATATAGAATTACGTTGCATGGTAAGATATTCAAAGTAGATGATAGTGGAAAGCTTGTCAAGATGCATACAATTGAAGCTATAAAGGTAATCGCTGAGGGAATCGAAAGAAGGGTTGATTTAGAGAATCCTGAGTGGGTTGTGTATATAAGGACAGTACCCATGAGAAGATGGTATATAGTGGCTACGATAAGTGTTGCTAAAGCCGCTGTTTTCAAAAATATTAGACTCGGTGAAGCAGTGGATCCACTATAAGACAATCATGGTATATAATGCTTGTCTAAGTAGATGAAGATCTCCACTGGAACTTAACTTTTGATGACCTCATTATGAGCCCTAATACTAAGAAGAGTATGCCAATACTGATAATTATACCTAAATATTTTGAAGCAGGTTGTAGAATTATCATTCCATATCCGGAATCATAGCTCGCAACTTCATGGCTTTTCCAATAAGTGGTTATAGTTGTAATGCTATGCACCGCTTTTTATCCCTCCGTACTTCTCTAAAGCATTTTTAGCTTTGTTTATATCTGATACATAAAATCTATATGCATACCGCGTTGATCTATCAATTATCTCAAAAAAATTCCTTTTCATATTAATGTTTACTTGATATCTATTGGTATCTATTGGGAATGTTAAAACAAATCCGCTGGCTTTTATTCCATCACTTCTTATCTCATAGCTGTTAATAGGCATTATCATCTTCTTAGGAGTTACAAAGTATGTTGCGATTCTGATGATACTGATCAATATTGAATAAAATATGATATATCCAACAAATCTATGAAGAACATTATTAGATGTAATTATTGGAGACAAGGCATTCGATACAAAACCTGCAAGAAGGAACCAAAGTATTAGTGGTATGAAAGTCATCATAATCATTGTCACGAATTGAGGTCTCAATTCTTTTTCTAACTCATCATCTTTTAGCGTTAGGTTCATAATTTCCTGAGGTGAAGCTTTAAGTATAATTATTCCCTTGATTTCAACGCTCTTTTTTCTCATTATAATTCTTGGTATGGCCATAGCTATAAACATAAAAGCTATGATGTATATCACATTGGCTATGTAGATGAAGCTTGGTGGTATAAATGTGGAAATAGATGAAAAGGCAACTATAGTGATAATCGTTATCCCAACTGTGTATAATACTGTCTTTGATAGTGGCATTAAGTACAACACCTAAATGTTGAACATAATTTTTAATTGCATGTTCATAATACTGTGTTAAAAAATCTTTTTATTTAAATTTTTCATGCTGTTTTACTATATAAATCTTATCTCCATTCAATCTTATATTTATCTGTTCAGTCATTTCCTTGTATCTGCATACAGGGCAAAGATAATTATATGAAATTATCACCTCCTTTCCTCTGTGCTCACTCTCTATAGCCACTTGCAATGTTGTTCCACATCTTGGGCACATGACTAGGCTTCTTCTTATGATGCTCATTATGTTGCTCCTCTTGATTTCTAATTTGTTGTTTTAGCATTGTAGCCGCGTCTCTAACTCTATAACCAAGATTATTACTGTAGCCGCTCATAAATTTTTTGTCTAGCTCCTACTATGATATTTTAAGGCGGTTGTTTTGGAAACATTATTTAAGATAAGAGTTGAAAAGTTAGTTAATGAGGTCAAAAAGTATTTTGATGCAGATGTCATTATCTTGAGAAGTTTTGATGCACTTTCATATCTCTTTGCAGATATGTATAATCCGCCACCAAATGAACTGTCGATTATGTATATGATTATAAATACAAAAACATTAGAGGCAATTACATATATTTCATTGCTTGATTATTTTCGCGCCCTTGAATATTATGGCAATGTTTCGATGGTTAGGTTTGTACCAGTGTTCTCTAGTTCGATGAAATTACCAAATGATGTAAGTGTGATTAGCTTTGAAGAGATGAGAAGATTTATTGAGAATGCTTTGAATAATGCTAGGGTTATAGCATCAGATAATATGTCTTCTTGTGAATCAAGATTGTGTGTGAATATTAGACCCATTATCGACCTAGTTAGGAGAGTGAAAACAGATGCAGAGATTTCTCTAATTAGGGAAGCTATTAACATAACTGAGAGAGCACTTAAGGAAATTTCAGCATTGATAATTCCTGGAACTAGTGAAAAAGAGATAACAGGAAAATTAATAGAATTAGTGTTAAACTATGGCGCAGATGGTATTGCATATTCACCTATAGTTGCTATAGGCAAGAACACTGCAAAACCTCATCATTTGCCCCAGACTACACGATTTGAAGGCGCGGAGCCAATATTAATCGACTTTGGTGTAAGATTCAGGGGTTATGTATCAGATGTAACAAGGATTTTTGTAAAGAGTAATCTATCTCCCGAATATTCTGAAATACATAAATACATTGAATTAATAAGTGGCGTTATAGATGCTGTAGTAAGTGAGTTGAAGCCCGGTGTCAAGGCAAGCTTCATAGACTCTATAGCAAGAAACTTATTGAAGAAAGAAGGCTTAGATCAATTCTTTATTCATGGTCTTGGACATGGCATTGGGGTTGATGTACATGAACCTCCTAGGCTTTCCTCAAATTCCACGGATACTTTAATGCATGGCGATGTTATTACAGTTGAACCAGGAATATATATGTACAACAAGTTTGGTGTTAGAATAGAAGAGAATGCATATATTAATGAGTCCGGAGGAAAGGTTTTAACCTCCCTGCCTAGAGTCATATACCTATAACGTGGTGTTTAATATTGTCTGGTTTCAGAATAAGAATGTTTGAACCTTTTATAGAAGATGAGGATGTAAATGCTGTTGTATCTGTGTTGAAATCTGGTTGGCTTGCTCATGGACCTATTGTAGAATCTTTTGAGGAAAAATTTGCAGAGTATGTGGGAGTTAAATATGCCGCAGCTGTAAGCAATGGAACAATCGCACTAATGCTTTCACTGAAAGCCTTAGGTATAGGGAATACTGACAAGGTTCTGGTACCTGACTATACATTCATAGCTACAGCAACTAGTGCATTAATGGTTGGAGCAACACCAATATTTGTAGACGTAGACTATAAAACATTTAATATGGATGTGAATGATCTTCAGAAGAAAATTTCTGAAGTTAACCCCAAGGCTATTATAGTTGTTCATCTTTTTGGTCATCCTGCAGATATTAGAGCTATAAAAGAAATAGCATCCGATAAGAAAATAATTCTCATAGAGGACGCTGCTCAAGCACATGGTGCAGAGGCCTGGGGTAAAAAGGTAGGTAGTTTTGGGGATGCAGCAATATTTAGTTTCTATGCAACAAAAAATATGACTACAGGTGAGGGTGGAATTATTGTATCAGATAACAAGCAAGTCATTGAAAAAGTTAAATTGCTTAGGAACCATGGGCAAACAGCTAGATATATTCATGAAGAACTTGGAGGAAACTATAGAATGACATCAATCCAAGCAGCTCTAGGAGAAGTACAATTAAAAAAACTTGACAAATTAAATGATATTAGAAGGAAAAATGCAAGCTTGCTAACTGCAAAGCTTAGTGATTTGAAGGACTATATTGAACCTCCTTATGAGGCGCCATGGGCGAAACATGTATATCATGTATATGCATTAAAACTATTCACTAATGTGAATAGAAAATGTGTTATTGAATGTATGAGCTCAAAAGGAATTGAAACTGCTATACACTATCCTCTACCCCTTCATAAACAACCACTATTCCAGAAGCTAGGTTACAGAGATTGTTGTAATACTGCTTCTACACTTGCTGAAAGAGAATTGAGTATCCCCATTCATCCTAAATTAACGGATAGAGACATAGATTTCATTGCTGAGGCCTTTAAGCAGTGTTTAAAATCATGCATCTAAGGAATAGAATGAACTTTATTTTGATACTGATGTAGTTATACAAATCTAAATAGACCTTATATTAAATTATCTATTAAATTATCTCGTTGTCACTTGGAACGTACTTTATTGTTATGCCTTGGAATTGCTCGCCAAACCATCTTAATCTATCTTGAATTGATTTTCTAATTGACTCGTTGATGGCAAACCTTTGGCGAGACCACATGACAGCATCTTCATTTATATTTCCTTCAGACTTGCTGGCAGCAAGCCTGATTAGAGCATCTATTTCAGCATGTGTAAACCACCTTGTCGAATCAGCGATGATGTCTAAAATCTCTGGTTTCAATTCTAAGCCATATCTTCTTGCACTTTTAATAGCTATGTATTTTCTAAATTCTCTGTCCGGATATCCCATAAGCATTACAACATCTATTCTACCAGGTCTTATCAAAGCTGGATCCAGAAGTTCAGGTGTGTTCGTAGTTAAAATGACTAGAGGTCTTTGCTCGCTCTGTAGAAATCTGAGAAATATTGTTATTTCAGATACGTGTGTCTCATGAATAGCTAGATGTCTGCCAACAAGAAAGTCAACATCGTCTAGAAGCACAGTTACATCATTCTTACGTTTTACAGCCTGTAATGTCTCCTCCAAGATCTTCTCTGTTAATCCATACCACATAGAACGATATGTGCTGGGACGTAGTTCCACTATTCTCATTTTTAATGCGCTTGATATAGCCTCTGCAGAAACAGTTTTTCCAACGCCTGGAGGGCCAGTAATCAGAATTCCTCTAGGGGCATAAGGAGCTTTGTTCAATATTGGTTTAACTATTATTGTTTCAATATCATTTCTAAGCTTTGGAGGTATATCATTCAGACTCCATTCAGATTTTCTTATGGGTATCCTAACCTTTATAGCCTCATTGAACTCTGGAATAGCAATTTCAACAACATCGCTTTCTTTCTCTAAGGTAAGCTGGACAAGTAGTGTATACACCCTTTGTGGTGGCGCAGAATCCAAATCATTTCCGGCTGTTCCACGGAGCTTGTACGCTATTAAATTCCAAGACATCTTATAGAACTGTCTAACCATATTCATTTTAATGTTTTTCTCCATAGCCTTTACAATAGCTATGAAAAACGTTGGTCTTTTACCAATATTCCTAAAGCTTTTTCTAGTAACCAATGCAACTGTATGTAATGTTGCGACATCATTCTTCGGTATACTGATGTAGGAGATGATACATTGGAGCTGAGGATCAAAATTATGCAAATACAAAGGAATAGTTGAAGTAGCCATTAAATAGACAACATAGCTTAGTTCGTCATCACCGAGCTTTGTAAAATTTTTGCTTTTTACCACATGTTTAATGTTAATGTTGATTGGCTTATTCAAATCCTTTGAAATTATGTTAGCTAAACCTATAACCTTAAGATTTGCCTTCACTGGCGCAGTCTCTAGTACAGCAACCTTGTAATCGCTAAGCTTGACCGGTGTGAAAGTTACTAGCCTGATGTGCTCAACATTATGACTCACTATTAACTGCACCTCAAACTAAGCCTTGTTTGCTGAAGAGCTTTTAAATGCAAGATCTAAAACACAATATTGACGGGCTGAAAGAACGGTCTAATTTGTATTGATATAGTGAAACCATAAACTTATAGCGCGGGATAAAATGATTTCAGTTTATCGATCACAGGTTTGTAGAATCTTCTATAAGGTTCTCCCTTAATCATTTTTTCTATCAAATCTTTTGTCCGCACATATTTTTGTTCTTGGAACACCTTCTCTCCATATTTTTTAATGTATTCTTCAACTGGAACACCATATGTTTTCTGTGGGGTGTCCCTATATATATCGTTGAGTATATTAAAGGCACAGAATGGCACTATTCTTCCATCAGGTAAAGCATAGTGAATAACGCATCTCATAACTCTTTCCACATCGTAGTTCCATTCATCCATGAAATGCATCATTCCTAAGAATAGGAACTTGTAATGGAATTTTCCTAGAGCTTCATAGTTTCTATGTATGAAAATGTCTAGTAATATGGATCTCAGCTCCTTTCTTATCTCATCTGGCACCTTATCCCAAAGTACAAATCTATTCAATATAGACAGTATTGTTGTGGCTCCCAGAATTTTTGTTAGGAATTTTGGTTTCTCCTTGATAGATTCATATCTTTTCTCCAGATAGTCCAACAACCCCTCTGCATCTATGAATCTCGTTATTGGTATGAATTCCACATTGTTATCAATTCTCTTTACATACACATATGTAGCAGCACCACAGGCTGGATGTGTGGTGAACTCTGCCCTCTTTGAAGGATCCAATAGCTCCAAAAACCTGGCTATCGGTATGGCTGCACCAACAGGGAACCAATCATTCTTTGTTATTTCTCCATCCAACTGCTCCTCAACCTTCTTTATAACCTCTGGAATTGTGATCCTATACCTGCTCCTATCCTGTTTTCTCATCATGCCCACAAGACTAACCGGCTGGAAGTTGACTGCTCTTACAACATCCATATTGTACGCTGCCACCTTGATTATGTCGCCCAGTTCACTGTCATTAACGTTTTTAATGACCGTCGGAACGAATACTACACTTGTCATACCACTATTTCTAAAAACTTCGATAGTGTATGGCACTTCCCAGTGGTTTTTAGAATTTGTCTCTGGGGTCACACCATCAAAACTTAGATATACTGTATTTACCCCAGCTTCTCTCAAACCTTTGGTATATTTAATGGCTTTTTCAGGATTCTCTAAATAAAGCTTAGCAAACTTTATTCCATGCGTATTCAATTGTATGTGTCTAACCCCCATTTCTCGCAGAGTCTTTACAATATCGTAGAGATCTTCTCTTAATGTTGGCTCTCCTCCTGTAAGCTGAACAGCAACAACAATATTCGGCTGCTTCTTTACGGCTTCAACCATTTTCTTGATATCTTCAATTGAAGGCTCGTACACATAACCTGCTCTTTCAGCATAATAGAAACAGTACCAACAACTTAAGTCGCATCTGTTAGTTGCAACAATATTCAATAGAGCTGTGTGTGATTTGTGCAATGGGCAAAGACCGCAGTTGAATGGGCAGGGAGCAGTCGCGGCAGTATATACATGTCCAGGACCTGTTCCTTCAAAGCCATATTTCTCGAACTTTCTATACATTTCAGCATCTTCAAAGTATATTTCTTCGATTTCGCCATGCTCTGGACAATGTCTCCTTATATACAACTTGTTATCTCTTTCAATTATTACAGCAGGTAGAAGCCTGAAACAGTATGGACAAAGAGATGAAGTATATCTTATCAGTCTTTCGTCATTTCTTACGCTAGGAACAAATCCTCCAAGGGGAATAACCCTTTTGCCAACATACACAACATTTTTTTCTCTATCAATGTTAGCAACAATCATTGGCTTTTCGAGATCTGGCAACCAAAGCACCCACAAATTGTACTATCATCCTTTGTAACCCTGTAATATATATTTCTTTCGCATATGACATTGAAGCACTATTGAAAGCATAGATACATTGAATTCCTTTTTGGGTTTGATATCTAAAGAGGTTAGTGTAGTGGTAATAACAGTTCTTGGTGTTCTTGGGTGAGCATTCCAAAGATTGTCTTTGTGGTTCCAGATACTATGATAAGGCTATGGGATTACATACCTGATATAGAATTGATGATCAATAGTATTAGATGGAGATGGAGTAGACCACCAGCATCTTCTATATGGGTTGATTCAGGGGGTTATCAAATAATGGTTAAAGGGATGAAATTATCAGTTGAAGATGTCTTTAATAGGTACAAAGGAATTGAGGGCGATTACTTCATGTCCTTAGATATTCCTCCATCCCGCTTTTGCTGTGCAACAAAAGAGCTTGTGAGAGAGAACATAAAAAATTTTGAATATCTATACACAAAACTTGACTACAAAAATATCATCCCTGTTATACACTGTTATGAGAGTTCATTACTATTCGATGCCATAGATGCATACCAAAGATACGGAACTAAAATGGTTGCTTATGGAGGTGTAGTCCCACCTTCACTTGCAAAAGGAGGCAGAGGAAGCAGAACAACACCGTTGATTCCACTAGCAATACTAACTAAGCTTTTTAATGGAAATGTTCATGCATTAGGAATCGGCGGAACATCTACACTATATACAGCATTAAAAATCATTGGAGTGAGATCTTTGGATTCATCATCATGGAGGGTGAAGGCTGCTTATGGTAAGGTTGTTGTGCCAGGATATGGAGAGAGATATGTGGGGAATGGTAAAGCAAGTTTTGGAAGAAAGGATCTATCAAGAGATGAATATGAAAAACTAGTTGAAGCACTTCAAAAATCACGATTCCCTTACATAAACGAAGTCGATACGCTTATTAAATCATTTCGTGGAAGAGCTATAATAAACGCATGGATTGTGAGGCACTACCCTAGTGTATTCGAGAATTCCAATGGATACTCATGGATCGTAAGATATGCAGAGGTGCTTAACAGACTTAATATCGATGAGCTTGTAGAAATGCTGGATAAAAGAATAAAGAATATCTATGGCTAATACTCGCATGTTTGACAATTGCTATGCGCAATATCCTCTATAGCTTCGCTAATATTACCTAACGATGTTAGTACATAGCTTTTCTGTTGCTGCCCACCCTCTTTTGCGGGCCTTTGACTCATTTCGCCATGATTTTTCTGCGACAATGACTGGCTCATTTTCACACCTACATATATGACCTGTTGAGTCTTAGACTTATCCCTGTAAATCGTTATTCCTTTACATCCAAGTAACCATGCAAGAGCATAAACAGTTCTCACATCATCTATAGTTGCATCAAATCTCATATTAACAGTCTTTGAAACCCCAGCACAAACCCACTGCTGCCATGTAGCTTGATGAATAACATGCCACTTAGGATCAACATCGTGGGCTGTTCTAAAGATTGCTCTCAGCTTTCGTGGTATAAATGGTATTTCAGCTACACTACCTCTTTCAGCAATAAGCTTTATTAAATCGCTATTGTCAAGTTCATACTTTCTCAAGTATTCTAGGAATAGACTATCAATTTCAATGAATGTTCCCACAGTAACATGTCTCTCATAAGCGATTGCAAACAGAGGCTCTATGCTTGATGATGTACCTGCTATTATACTTATTGTGCCTGTTGGCGCTATGCTTGTTAGTGTAGCATTTCTAATTCCTATTCTTTTTCTAAGCTCCTCTACATAGCTCCAGTTAATGGGGGGTCTATCAGATATTAATTCCAGTACCCTCTTGCTAGGGCGACCATCAATATTCGATATCCTAAGTAATTCCTCTAGAGGCTTTGCTGTCGTCCATGTAGGTCTATATTTTTCAGGGTCATAGGCAGGGAAAGAGCCCCGCTCTTTTGCAAGCTCTATGCTAGCTAGTGCAAGGTTATACTCAATCCATTCGCCAAGGTAATAAGCAAGATATATGGCATCAACACTATCATATGGTATTCCAAGCTTCACTAACATATATGCCCAGCCCATTACGCCGACGCCTATCTTTCTAGTTCTTTTGGCTGCTTGTTCAAGTTGTGGTAAAGGCCATTTGGCAACGTCAATGACGTTGTCCATGAACCTTACAATAACCTTCAAGTCTTCTTCTAGCTGCTTCCATGCAATTCTAGGCAAACCTTCAGAATCTATGTACACATATTTTGATAGGTCAATACTTCCAAGGTTGCAACTTTCCCATGGAAGAAGGGGTTGCTCTCCGCAAGGATTAGTTGCATTTATTTTGCCAAGGTACCACACTGGGTGTCTTCTATTAATTGTATCAATGAATAGAAGTCCAGGGTCTCCAGAATCCCAAGCATTTCTAACAATTTTCTCAAACAGTTTTTGAGCATCCTCATACTTTACAATAGCATTTGTGTTCTCTGCTATAGTCATGGCCTCGTCTAATGTTACAATAATAGAGTTGTCTATCCATACACTACCACCTTTGAGCTCTAATTCTTTTATTATCTCTTCTTGAACCCAATCCTCATGGATATAGTGCCTCGCTTTAGATATTATATAATACCTCGAATCATTGCCTAGATCTGGACGCAGGTTAGTCTTTCTTGGGTTTATTAGGGGGACCTTTCTTCCTTTGATTACAGCATCCATGAAATAGTCGTATGCACCAACAGATATATTGAAGTTTTGTAGGTTAACATCTTTGAGCTTTCCGCTTTTCACATCTATAAACTTCTCTATGTCTGGGTGCCACACATGGAGGACACCCATATTAGCTCCTCTTCTTTTACCACCTTGCTTAATCACATCTGTATTAGCATCAAACATTTTCATAAATGAAATAGGACCACTTGCCACACCTCCAGTTGATGCCACTACATCTCCTTCGGGTCTCAGTTCTGAGAAATCAAATCCTGTTCCACCACCCTGTTGAAATATTATTGCTTGGGCCCTTACAGCATCATATATACCCTCACCATCTGGGGTTGTAATTGCATCTCTAACTGGTATTACAAAACACGCTGAAAGAATCCCAAGCCTTGTACCAGCATTCATCAATGTTGGTGAGTTGGGCAAGAATCTTAAATCACTCATTATATCATAAAACTTCTCCTCCCAATATTTAGAAACATTATTGCAATACTCATCACTATACCCAGAATTCTTGCAGTAGATAAACTCAGCCTTGGCAATGGCCTTGGCAACTCTTCTAAACATCATCTGGGGGGTTTCTAGAAATCTTAGCGTGTTAGGATCTTTAAGCAAGTATCTACTAGCCAGTACCTTTACAGCGGAGAACTTTAATTTCATATCTCTTGGATCTATCGAAATAGGTTTACCTTTGCCATACACATCTTTATAAATTTTGCCAAGCTCATATACCTTTGCTATTTCAAACCATTTAGGATCTTCTATACCCTTTGAGATGAGAATCCTCTCTACCCTATCAATAATCTCATCTGTGGAAACCTCGGTTCTATCCTTAAGTTCAGCAATAATCTCCTTCACGATGTTCTGTATTTCTTCCTCACTACACATATCATTACAAGACATAAAGATGCTTCTCATCAGCTTACCAATATCGAATTTCTCTTTGGTGCCTCTCCTCTTAATGACGGCTATATTTACAGCTTCTGTGCTTTGTATACCCAAAATTGTTGATAACCCTCTCTGCTCAACTACCATGAATTACTGCCCCTGGTAAAGTATATTATTTGCTTAGGTAACTAATATGTATAGAGCTAAACGAAACTATGTGTACATCATCATGGTACCAGTATTAACAAAAAGTTTACCTCAATATGAAAATGTTTCAATGTTTCTATGTAGCTATAACGCAACTTCAGTGTGTTTATATATTTCTACTAGATTGTGTCTAACTTTCATCGTAGTTTCACTAATTTTCAACTGAACCACAATTTCATATTTCATAAAAACATATTTATGTATTAAAGCATTGCTTTACATGTTTTCTAATAATGTATACTGTGGCAAAACAAACTTAAGCCAGTGTGACACAATGGTGTTGAAACATGCCCAGATCAAAACGATCTAAGGAGGAAACCGCCGAAGCTACAGATTCTAAATACAAGTCTAGGTCGAGGGCATCAAACAAAAAACGTTTTGTGGATACTGAAGAGTGGGTTTCAAGACATGTTAGTGATCTTATATCTTCTATTGGCCTAGAATTTCTAAATTTAAGTAACGATGAGTACATTACAGTGTTTACAAGAATTGTTGATGTGCTTAGAGGAGAGTCTTCAACTCTAGATCTAGACACCATCATTAGAAGGATTAGGAGAAACCTCGATAAGGTTTATCCGATGATAGCATCGGCTATTCTTGAGCTAAGAGAGCAATTAGATGAGGCTCAGCTAGAGTTTGTGATTAACAATATAGGCGATTCTGTGTTGGCTTACGCTCCTAGGCTATATAATGATGCTTTGAGATTTGGTAGAACCGATTTAATTGAAAGGCTAAGGGATTTGTGGAGACACACATGGTTGTCAAAGCGTTATCCGGTTCTTCCATTGCAGTGTCCCAGATGCGGATTCAATTCTTTGATGCCAGATCTATCCTGCCTAGTTTGCGGAGCCTCTATTTCCGAAGGAGAACTAAAGAAATCCATTAATTTCAAGAACATGATTACAGAATTTGCATATAAAGAGTCGTTGGACGGAGTGAAGAAAGCTTTAAGCTATGGCTATGTTTACTTAAGTAGTATAGGTATAAAGCCTCCTAGTGAAGCTAAGGATGTTTTAGATATTGAGATTCTTCTAACTAATGAAGAGAGAAATATTTTATTAGACATACTCAAGCAACGTGAGAAACAAGATGGTTATTGAAATAAGAAGTCGTGAAGAGGCTAGCAAATATATTTCAAAGCATAAGCTAATCTTAATTGCATTAACATCTAGAAACACCGATAAAGATTATATCACTAGACTTCTAAAAATAATAGAAGAAGAATCGCACCCAACAATATACACAGCCTTAGTCTATGATACAAGTAGCGAAAACAAGAGAGCTCATCACATTGAGTTGAATCTCTACATAGATGGCTTCTGTGTTTTTACCCAAGAAGGTATTTTTAATGATATTGAAAATGATATCATAGCACTTAAAAGAGGCATTAGAGAAGCTCTCAAGTCGAGATCTATACAAGTAAAATTCATGAAAAGATGAATTATAATGATGACTAAAACCCATAATTTGTTATGTTCCTCATGTGGCAAGAGAATGGCCACATACTATAGATTGACATCAGGAGAAAAACTGTGTAGACTTTGTCTATTCAATAGTGTAGTGAAACAAGTGCGAAAAACATCTTATTACTACAAAATGTTTAGAAAAAACGAGAGGGTGATTTTCGCAATAAGAGGCGATGACATAGCTTTGTCTCTGGAATCGTTTTTCGTGCTAAGCAATGCTATGAAAGACTTTGATTTAGAATACAAAATTCTGTGCCCAGATAACTTAATTGATTGCAAGATCATAGGGGAAGAGGTTAAGAAACATGTTAAAAATAACTTCGAAATCTATGAGGTGAAATACCCTGTCGACATAATTTCGAAATCAATTATCTACATGACTAAATATATAGATGCTTATGCTACAAAAATAGCACTAGAGGATCATGTGGAGTATGTGACATCTCTATTATTCAGAGACGAAATATCAATGATGTTAATCCTTGGTCTCTTACTCATATCAAAAACTGTTTTTGGGGAGGGTATGCCAATAAAATACGTTGAAAATATAAAAATAGTAAGACCATTTTATAATGTGTTTTCGCAAGACATTCTTTACCTAGCCTATTCATCACAAGAGATTCTGAGAATAAATGATTCTGTAAATAGAATTGAAATAAATGTTGATGGATATATTAAAAAGGCTTACAATATATTAACTAAATCACCAGAGCTAATGTATTCAAGTTCAAAATCAATTGAAATGTTGCAAAGCTTTATTATATCGAAGCCAAGCAGATGCTACTTGTGCGGATCTTTTAGCGATGAGGTTGTTTGCGAGTATTGCAAGGCTTTTGCGAAGATTATTAAGGGATGAACATAGCTTGGAATTTTCATAAAAACTTATATAGAACCTCTTCTAAACACTGACTAAATAATGGTGGTGTAAATATGGCAATGTATGGCGTACCTGTACTAATACTGAAAGAGGGCACTTCAAGAACTCATGGAAGAGAAGCTCTGAGAGCTAATATCATGGCAGCACGTGTACTGGCAGAAATATTAAAAACAAGCTTGGGTCCCAAAGGCCTTGATAAAATGCTTGTCGACAGCTTTGGCGACATTACCGTAACGAATGATGGTGCAACAATAGTTAAGGAAATGGAGGTTCAACATCCAGCAGCAAAGCTATTAGTTGAAGCGGCAAAGGCGGTTGATGCTGAGGTTGGAGATGGAACAACCTCAGCTGTTGTTTTGGCAGGTGCCTTGCTTGATAAAGCCGAGCAGCTCTTGGACCAAGGCATTCACCCAACGACTATAATAGAAGGTTATAAGAAGGCTTTATCAAAGGCGCTAGAAATTCTTGATGAGATAGGGATGAAGGTTTATGTTGGTGATTTAGACAAGCCTGAGGATAGGGAGAAGACAAAAGCCGAAATCAAGAAGGCTCTATACACAACACTAGCAAGCAAATATATTGCAACACCTGATGTCATAGACAAGCTAATGGACATGGTTATTGATGCTGCCTTCAAAGTTGCAGAGAAGAGATCTGATGGAACATATGATGTAAAGCTTGATATGGTTAAGATAGAGAAGAAGAGGGGTGGTAGCTTGCTAGACAGTATGCTTGTTTATGGTGTTGTTTTGGATAAGGAGGTTGTCCACCCTGCTATGCCTAGGAGGGTTGAGAATGCTAAGATTGCTTTGCTTGATGCACCACTAGAGATAGAAAAACCAGATATTACTGCTAAAATAAACATAACTGCACCGGAGCAGATAAGAGCGTACCTTGAAGAAGAAGCAAAGATAT
>JAVYNU010000005.1 GCA_038735125.1 Ignisphaera sp. | reverse complement strand
ATCCGAGCCTCTCTCCCATCTATAACAACATCCTTTACCTCAAGCATAAAACCACCACAACATTTTCCAATTTCCTAGCATACCACAATTTAAAAACCTTATTGTATGCTAGCCCACATCCATCAAATCCCTTAACCCCACACCTGCCTCAACTTCTACCAACCGTGTTTCACAGTTCTTCGTGATTTACCTCATTCTTATGACAGTTTCAGGTCAAAGATATCTGATGCATTTATATCATCACGATTATAGAAAATCCATAAGGGAGTAAAAATGTTTTTATATTGCTGTGTGTTTTTTGTGTTTTTGGGTTGTGTGTATGGTTAGGCGTGATGCATTATTGGAGAAGCTCCTTAATGTTTTGCCTGGTTTTCGTGGTTATAGGGAGAAGGAGCGTTTGAGGGAGGATGATAGGCTTGTTAGGGAGTATATAGTGGGGGTGTTGTCTGAGGCTATAAGGGATTTGGGGGAGGCTATTGCGAATATTGCTGAGTATGATTTTGGATCGGCTGAACTTTTTGATAGTATTTTGAGGGATCTTAGGGCTGTTGCTGATAGGATTAGGTGGGCTGAGCATGGTTATGCCCCCCATTTCAACATTGTTAAGATTCAGGAGGAGGATTTGGCTAGGATGAGGGAGGTTGATCTTTCTATTGTTGAGAATGCGGAGAAGATTAGAGAGTTTGCGGCAAGCGTTAAGAGGGATTCTATGCTTAGGAACCCTGTTAGGGAGAGGGTTCAGGAGCTAGTCAAGCTTATAGATGATGTGAGGGCAAAGCTCGTGGATAGAGAGAATATTGTTAGGGGCTGGATGCAGTAGCCGCTGAGAGGTTACACAAAGTTTATTAACGTTTCAAGATGTGTCTAGTCTAAGATCTATACTGGGTGTAGGATTTGGTTCTCAACAAGATTGGGAAAGGAATAGGCAAGGCGGGTAGCAAGATAAGCGGTTTCCAGCCTATACTTATCGAGTGGAAGGATGCCACACCAAATGATATTGTTTGGAGATACCCGGATGAGGTCATTCCGTGGGGCTCCACGGTCGTGGTTAAAGAGTGGGAGAGGGCAGTGTTCTACAGAGATGGCAAGGTCTATGGTGTTCTGGGCCCCGGCAGGCATGTTCTCGATACTCAGAATGTTCCGTTTCTACAAGGACTTGTCGAGGGGTTTTATGGGGAGAGCATATTCAGAGCCGTAATCATATTTGTTAATATCAATAGGTTGCAGGGTAAGTTTGGTGGTAAAAGCCAGACCGTTGAGCTAATACCAGTCAATTTCTATGGGGTCTACTACTATAGGGTTGCAGACCCAGCTCTGTTTGTTAACAAAGTTGTTGGACCTGACTCTAGATTCACTAGAGAGGAGCTTGACGAGTATATAAGGAGCTACTTCCTGAACAACCTCATGGCATTCATAAGCCAGTCTAGCATAAGAGACCTCTATATGAAAGCTGCTGAAGCTAGTAAGAGAGCTGCTATGGTACTTAGAAAGCCTTTTGATGAGATAGGGCTCATGCTTGAGGATGTCCAGTTCGAGGGTATAGATGTCCCGCCAGAGTATAGAGAGAGGATGTTCTGGTTGATGCAGGGAACATCAGCAGCCTATCTAGTACAGCAGGAGACTGCTAGAAAGTTTGCTGAAGCAATTGAGAAGACGCAGGCTGGGGGAGCAGCCTTCGGCGCAGGGGTAGTGGCCATTCCGTGGGCTCTACAGCCACCCCCACCACAGGCACAACAACAGCCAGCCACACAAGCCCCAGCTGCTGCAGCTGCGGGTGCCGCTACGACAGCTCCTCAACAGGGCTATGTGGCTAGATGCCCATACTGCGGCCAGGCACCTGTACCACAAGGAGCCAGGTTCTGCCCATTCTGCGGGAAGCAGGTGAAGTGGTGTCCCAATGGACATATAGCCCCGGCAGAAGCCAACTTCTGCCCTGTCTGTGGCAGCAAACTTGTATAGGTTAGGCAGTAAATGTCTCAAAGCTTTAGATGCAGCAACTGTGGGGCTCCTCTAGATGTTTCCCCAGAAACAATAGCTGTTGTGTGTAGCTACTGCGGCTATCTCAATTGGATTAGAGAGGATCTCAAAGAGGAGATTCTCGTTGTAAAACCCTTGGGCGAGAGAGAAATCCTTAAAAAGATAGAGGCTTTCGGCTCCCGCAAAAAACTTGGCCAAGTCTTTAAAGAGACCAACCTATCCAAACTCACGTTAGTGCTAGTACCATTCTACCTCGTTGATGTGTCTGCACAAGCCGATTACAATGCCAATGTTGTTGTCAGTATTAGGAAGTGTCGGAGAGAAAAGAATGAGGAGAGGTGTTGGACAGAATCTAGAAACGTGTTTGTAAAAGGGGTTTACGGATCATACAACGATATAGTGCCTGTTGCTGGTAGAAGGGGTAGCAACGTCTTATCTGTTAGAGTACTAGGGAAAAAATATGCTGTTAGCAGGGTAGAGGCGGTTCCTCTGGGCGAGGCCAAGCTAGATAAAAATGTGTGGAGGGGTATACTATCCATAGAAGTAGATAAGAAGACTGCCATGGACATAGCCCTCAACGAACATCTGAATAGATTGAGAAGCATCGTTACAGAGGTTATAAAGAGAGAGGCGGAGAGCAGGGTCAGGATGAGAGGAGAGCATGTAGTGGGTTCAACAATTCTATGGAAAAGAATAACGCCAATAAACGTGAAGGCAGCTACATCCAAACCAACCCTATTGCCAATGTACACAGCTGTCTACATGTATGGAGGCGGCATCTACAGGGTAATCCTCTGTGGATGGGATGGAGAGACAATAGCTTTTGAAAGGCCTATGAGAATGTCTGAGAGAATTGCCTGGGGAACACTATCAGCTATAGCCTCGGGGGTGTTGGGCGGCTTATCGGGTATGCTAATAATGGCCAACCCCATAGCCTCTTTACCACTTCTGGTGATAGGTGGGGTGGCCTCCTGGTACTGTATGAAAAAGGCTTTGACGCCTGTCAAAACAACTGTTGTAGAGCCCAGCCTCAGAAACCTGCTTAATCTTGGGCTTGCAATTCATGGGATCTCCAGTATATTGGGTGAAATCCTCTGAGCGAGGCAATAGACAAGGCTAGGTTTAGGTGTAGCTACTGCGGAGCAGAGATAGAGGTTCCCAAAAGCTATGTATATGCCACGTGCCCCTATTGTGGAACAACCTTCAGGCTTGATAAACCAGATGAGAAAGTGGATCATTATCTCTTTGCAGCCTCCATCGACAAGAACTCTGGGTACAGAATTGTGAAGGAGTTTGCCTCAATGCAGGTTGGGGCGGCAAGAGATATAGAATCTAACGCAGCTTTCGAATCCGCTTACCAGTACCTTGTCCCTCTATACCTATACGAAATCAATGTCAAGGCTATGTGCGTTGGAGAGTCGGAGAAGGTCGAAGAGGATAAGGTGGAGATGGATGTTCATGGAGGAGAAGAATTCGCCTACATAGTTACACACGCATCAAACTCTCTACCCATAGCCATACCAAACGACTACTCCTTCCCAGCCAGAAGCCGCACCTACTTCAAGCCATCCATCATCAAGGAGGGGATCTACCTGAACCCAACCCTCGATCCGGAGGTCATATTCAACAAGGTTAAAGAGCCTTATACAGAAAAAGCGGCTTCAGAGGCTAGAACAGCCTGTGGCTCGAGCTATAGATTAGTAGATAACTCGAGATATGTTGGAATAGCCCACTACCCCTTCTGGCTTGTAAAGTATAGGTACAGAGACAGGGTGTATACATCAATTGTTGACGCAGCAGATGACACAGTTGTATACCTAGAGTATCCTATAGATCCTGTCTCTAGGCTAAAGGGGCTGGCAGGAGGCGTAGCAGCAATGGCAGTTGCAGCCATTGTAGGGGGGCTAATAACAATGACCCTAGCTAATAGTACTATATATGGTGTTATTGGAGGGGCTCTAGCATCTGCACCAGCGCTTGCTGTAGCCCTCCAAAAGCTCCTGAGATCCAGAGCTGTTTACAGGTATAAGTTGTCAGAGGAGGCAGTCTTTGCACCAGTGAGATAGAGCTTCTCTTCTTTGAAATAAACTCCTTCTCTACTCCTTTAAACCTGTGTCAAGTCCTTCACAGCTCTAAAACAGGGTTAGATTTATATACTTTACATTTACTATATGCTAGAAGGTTGAAGTATGGGGGAGAGGCCAACAGCCGCCTTAATTCTATCTCTCATAGGGGGTGTGCTAATAGCTCTTGACGGAATAAGAGCAGAAATAGAGTTAGCCATTAAAGGTATTGATGTAGAATCCATAGAATCCTTGGCGCCAGGGCTGGCAGGTTTCATTAGAGGGGTGGTCATAGTCATCATCGCTCTAATAATAATAATCGGTATTGTAATTGTTATTGGTGCGCTGCAAATCAGATCGGGTATGCCAAAAAAGGTTAGGACGTGGTCCATGATAGTATTAATCTTATCCATAATAAGTCTATTCTTTGGTGGCGGATTCGTTATAGGATCCATACTAAGTCTGGTAGGCGGTATACTAGGTCTTGTGTGGAAGCCGAGCAAGGCCGAGTCGGCAATATCTACACCATCTCCTCAAGCACCAACAACATAGAACATATTCAAAAACAATTCATTTTTAATAACATTATTTTATTATTATCTTGTTTGGATCAATTAAAAAGTAGAATGATTAGTTTTGCAACTCTCGTTATTTTATCTTTCTCTTCTTTAGACCGTCTACGTATTCTGGTGTTAGTGCTTCTGCGAATCCTTTTACAAGTTTTATTGTGTTTATGGCGTCGTTTATGTCTGCTACCTCTACTGGTGAGTGTAGGTATCTTGTCGGTATTGATACTACTCCTGTTGGGACACCCTCTCTGTTTAGCTGTATTGCTGATGCATCTGTTGTTCCCCCTGGGAGAACCTCTAGCTGGTATGGTATTCCAAGCTTGTTTGCAACCTCTATGAGCTTGTCAACAATCTCTTTGTGTACTATTATCCCTGACGAGCCTCTACCATCAGCAATCTTTATCGCCGGTCCTTTCCCGAGTGCAGTTACCCACTCGCTTTGTGGTGTCCCGGGCAGGTCGTTTGCAACTGTGGTATCTATTGCTAGCGCTATGTGGGGGTCTATGGAGAAGGCAGTTGTTCTAGCGCCTTTGAGCCCAACCTCCTCCTGGACAGTTGCAACTAGATATACGTCAGCCTCGCTTTTCTCAATCATTTGAAAAGCCTTTATAGCCACTGCAAGCCCTAGCCTATCGTCGAACCCCCTCCCAGTTATCCTGTCAGAGCCGAGCAAAGTGACGTCCCTGTCAAAGGCTATCACATCGCCAACGTCTATACCCATAGCCTTCACCTCGTCCCTAGACCTGGCACCGACATCAACGAAAAGGTCCTTTATCTCGGGGATCTGCCTAAGCTCCTCAGGCTTGGCAGCATGAGGGGGCTTGAGGCCTATAACCCCTCTGTAGACCCTTCCATCCCTGGTCTTCACCAAAACCCTCTGAAAAACAAGAGCCCTCTCACCAACACCGCCAATAGGCTGAACACGCAGGAAACCGCTGTCCTCTATAAAGCTAACGAAAAGCCCGATTTCATCCATGTGGGCAGCCAACAAAAATCTGTAGACACCCCCACCACGCTTCAAAGCAATTACATTACCTAGGGAATCCACCCACAAACCATCGGCATAGTCCCTAACCAAATCGATGACCAGGCCCCTCACATCATGCTCCCTGCCAGACGGTCCAACAACACCACATAGCCTCTTAACCAACTCAACAAACTCGTTTCTATCAACATCATACCCACCCATACAAACCCACCAAACACATAATCAGTAAAGAAATAGACCGAGACATTAAAATCTTTTTTGAAAACAAGCATACAGAGCCATAGAAATGCTCAACATAGTTACATTACTGTGTAGAACAAGACCTGCAATCCCTATCTAAAGCTTTAGTACATCATGAAGTTAAATTGAATTTTTTTTAGGGAGATTCTAATAAACTCCAGACATGGTGTAGCACAGGTAATGGGGTAAAATTACATAGACATGGCCAAATACAGCTATTGAAAAGTTGTATATGACAAGCACATTGTATAGATCCTCATAAGCTATGCTAAAGAAACCTCCGACTACATCTAACATAAGAGATACCAATGTGTTTTGCGGGTCAAACGCTGAGATTGTAGCTAAGGCAAATGATATAACAACGTTCCACAAACCTGAGGAAATGCTGTTAGACATGCTAATGTTATTGGTGTCTGCAAAAACTGGTGTAGGGCCTTGTACAGTCTACACAATACTTTATTTTTCTACGACCCATATTGTTTGTTTTTCTGCTTGTGGCTTGGGGATTTAGATAAAAATAATTTTGGTTGTTGAGATTACTGCAATGTGTCTAGCAATTCTGTTTTCTTGCTGGTTTTGAGACGAGGTTTGTAATGGGCATGACTGTGAGTGATGCTGCCAAGGCTGGGACAAATGCGTAGTATGTCCATGGGAAGCTGAAGTGGCCGTAGGCGCTAACAGCGATTGCTATGGCAAAGCTTGTAACCATTGATGCTATAGCTCCTTCAGCGGTTGCTTTTCTCCAGTATAGACCGTATATGATCGGGCCTACCAGTGTTGATGATAGTATTGCTGTTGTTACACCAAATAGCGTTATCAGCATTTCTGGCGGTTTTAGAGCTAGGATCGTGGCTGTGGCCGCTAATGTTGCTGTGGTTAGGCGGAAGAACATAACATCTCTTTTTGTGTTGCCAATGAGGTTGCTTCCAAGCTTCTTCACAACATCTCTTAGTGTGTGGGTCAATGTGTTTATCAATGCTGATATTGTTGACATTGAAGCTGATAGTATCGCTATTATCATTAGAGTGTCAAAGCCTTTTGGCATGAGAGTCTTTGTTAGATAGATGAATGCGTGGTCCGGTTTAACGCTATCTGAGGATATTATGGCTCTTGTTGTAGCAGATGCTATGTCTAGTGAGAGGGTTAGTGTAGCGACGGTAGCTGTGGCCACAACTGTTGCCAGTTTAAGCGAGATTCTATCCCTTGCTGTTATGAATTTCATTACCAGAGCAGGGTTTCCAATGCCCATGAAGCCTAGGCTTAGGTAGAAAGAGAACATGGGTAATAGGTCTCTGTAGGGCCAGCTGGCTAGCAGAGGATCTATGCTTGAAAGCCTCTGCTGCAAATTCCCAATACCGCCAACACTAGCAAGAGATGTTACAGCTATTGCTATGGCCATGGCCAGCATGAAAACGGCTTGGATGCTCTGTGTCCAGACCTGGGCCAGATAACCTCCGAGGGCTATGTAGAGAAGTGTTGTAGCAGACGATATCAACAGCGACATCGTGTAGTCGAGGCCCATGGCCTCCAAGGCTCTTGCCATACCAATTAGCGCAGATATTGTATATATGTAGAGTCCGACGAAGGTTGTTAAAGCTGCTATAATGCCAGCCAAACTCGTCTTGTATCTAACCTCGATGAACTCGACAATAGATGAAAAGCCAAATCTCCTAGAAAATGCTAGCAGCCTTGGACCAATAAATATAAATGCTGCTAAGGTTCCCACAAAAACCACGAAAACATCTTTCCACAGCACCAGCAAACCATACTTCCATCCGATTGCAGTTGCGCCAACAAATATAACTGAGCTGAAATATGTTGTGAAGAACGATAGCGCTGTTGCTACACCACCGAAATTGAGTCCGCCGACATACAGATCACTGGCACTGCTAACCCTCTTAGCGGCATACACACCTATTAGAATCATAGCAAGAAGATAGGCAGATATAATAGCGATATCCACTATAAATGTGGATCACCCCATGCACAGATAGTCTTCTTTCAATTCCCTACCTTCTTTGACTGAGCCAACCCAGTAGTACGCCAAGGCTATGGCTACTCCCAAACAGTATAGTGCTATAGCCAAGGCAACATCTAGCGATACAATAGATACCACCAGCTAGTGGAGAGTGTGAATGGCGCAGAAATAAAAATTTTGTTGTGGCCCACCCATTAATGCTGGGACCTTTACAAAGACTCAATCCCTGCTTCGTTAGTCAAGCAATTTTTTAAGCTTTTATCGATGATTGTGTAGCTGAGAGAGGTGGTTTTGTGGTTAGTGCATGCTACATATCTCTTGTTGGAACATCGCTTTTAGGAAATTTCAACAGGGTTTTGGGGGCGAGGTACAAGTCTAGGTACCCCGATTTTGGGGAGTGGTACAGGCTTTCACCATCTGATGATAGGAACAGGATTCCTGATGGGAATGTCTGCAAAGCTTTGGAGGATCGCAGTCTAATTGGTGATATGATTAGCTTTGTTGTTAATGAGAGGGGGAGGAGTTGTGCTGAGGTAAACGGTGTTTTGGGTATACAGAGCGTTTTTGGGCATAGCCCAGGCGATGTCGAGATTGTTTTGCTGTACACCAAAACATGTACAGCTAGACTCGTTTCCAAGGTTCTTGTAGAGGCTTTTCAGAGACTCGGTTTTCAGAAGCCTCTTCTCATTGAGCTGAGCAAGATTGAGAGCGTCGACGAGTTTGACTACGGGCTTGTAGAGCTACTGGACAAGGTGTTCAGCATAGTCAGCGATAGGAGGTCGAGGGGTATGAGGATATACATAAACGCTACACCAGGGTTCAAGGCAGAGACAGCATTTATTGTGATAGCATCTATGCTTCTAGGGGTGGACGCAGCTATATATATCCACGAGAGCTTTGACTACCCAGTCATATTACCATCGCTGCCAATAGCGATTAGAAAAGAGGAGCTGGAGCCATTGCTCAAAGTATTCGACGAAGACAACTCTATACATATAAATGCCTTTGTCTCGGCATTGGGAGATTCAAAGCTTCGCGAATACATCGACAAGGGGATAGTGAGGATGAAGGGAGAGGAGGTTGCTATAAGACCCTGGATAAGATATTTGATCGAGAAAAGCTAGAATTTTTTCGAAAACCCTCTTTACTGAGATTCCAAACCCCAAAGCCTCTATCCATAGATGCGAATATAATGGTAATCAGGTATCGCTCCCCCAATCACCACTCAGCAAAGACCAATCCTCATCATCTTCTCGACAAATTTCATTTTTATAGATAAGGTTTTTACCTTATCGCTAATCTCCGCTCCGGCGCCTATATCTCGTTATCGCTGGTATCGATGCTATAGCTGTGGCTGACATGTAGAACACCACCTCAGGAGACTTCAAGACATCGGCAAGTAGACCGCCAATGCTTGTCGCTATCGCGGGGACAATGTTTTGTATTAGATATACTGTAGAGCTGTGCTGGATCCTGTTCTCCGGATCTACATCCGATATCATGTGGCTTATAATAGACATCCATATGCCTATCCCTCCAGCTCCAGCAACGAAAGCTCTTACTATTTGGAGTTCAACTGTTTTGAGTTGTGGGAATATCGCTGTTGATATAGCTGCCACTGCAATTGATATGCCTGCGAGAGATAGTGGATCTACTCTCCTAAGTACTTCGCTGAATGCTATAGGCATTAGAATGCTTGCCACAAAATTGGATATGTTGATTGCTGTTATCCATAGTTCGTCTCCCCCAAGCCTATAGATTATGTAGGGGGCTGTGAGAGCTGTTGGGAGGTTGAGTGCAAGATATAGAACGACTATGGCTATGTAGAATAGGGGGCTGGGTCTAGAACCCCTTCTCCCCACATCATCTATCTGCACAACATTTTTGTGAATATCTTTCAGCATTATGATGAGTGGCATATCCAGTAAGAATATGGTTGACACCAATAAGAACAGCCTGCCATAAGAGCGAACACCGGTTTCAAAAGCAAATATATAGCCAGCTATTATCGAACCCACCAAAGCCCCTAGAGTACCAAGCAAGCTGTCTAGGGCAACATATCTCGGCTTCCAATAATCTGGAACATTATCAGCTATATAATCTGTCCATACAATTCCTGCAACACTTCCGAAGAGACTGGCTATAGAGAGAACAACTGTTGTTGCATACAAAAGCTTGAGAGAACTGAGCACATTTGTCAGTACAACTATTGCAGCAACCATGTAGAGCACTCTTGATAGGACAACAGAAAGCTTGAACAAAGCAATTCTATGTTGCCTGAAAAACCCAGGTCTCTTCAACGCAACGAGAAAAGATATCGATGATGCGAATAGCGGTAGCGCATAAGAGGCTGAAACTTGTATGTAGTCGTCTGTTAGCCTAGATGCAAAGGCTAGTCTATAGCTCCATAGACCACCGAACCAAACGCCCCATAGAAAAGAATCTATAAGCAAGACCACTACAAAAAACATTCTGGATCTATCCAAATAGTCTTCACCCAAACACAACATCGATTATGTTTTGGTGAGCTGAAAGTAGATTGGCATTAGTTTCAAAGCTACAAAATATTGTATGCTGCACGGTTTAAAGAGTCTAAACGTGCCAAGGAGAGTCATATCACTGGACACTAGCTATGATGAATCTTGGTGGCTCTATCCACTCGCTTTTGCATCCTGGGCATCTAGAAGGCTTCCTAGGCTTTTCAAGATCCTTGAATATGTATCCGCATTTCCTGCACCTTGGCGGCATCATCAAAAGGGCTTTCCTATTGTTGCTTTCTCTCCTAATGCTCTTCGCTATATGCTCTAAATGGATATACACATCTTTCACATCTAGGCTAAAGATATTTGCTATTTCCTCAGCTGAAAGAGGTTTCCCAGCCTCCTCCAGGAGCCTGGCAATCCTCTCCCTAATACTCTCAAAAGTCTCTCCAGTCACATTTGAACACCAGCCTAGACTCAGTACTGCTTCGACTCTCTAAAAACATTTAATATATAGCTTTATTCATACAATAAGCTTTTCTTGTGCAAAAGCAAAAAGTGTTTTGGTAGCCCAATTGCCAACACGAAAAAGTTTGATGCTGAGAATGTGTATAGATGAGCTCGAATCCCACCACATATACAGAGCCTTGGCGAAAATGCCTTTTGTCAGCGAGAAGATGAGAAGTGCTTTGACTAGGGCTTCTGAGGACGAGTATAGACACTACATGTTTTGGAGGAGGTTTGCTGGGGACTGCAGACCGAGGCTGTTAACCCTAAGGTTGCTTGTCTACACATTTCTATTCTACATATATGGTTTAACAGTATTGATAAAGTTTATGGAGTCTAAAGAGAGTTTTGCAATAGATTCCTATAGGAAGATTGGGGAGGAGCATCCCAGTATACGAAATGAGCTGGCGAAGATAATCGAGGATGAGGAGAGGCATGAAACAGAGTTTGCAAACTCTATCGACGAGGCCAGGGTTAGGTACATAGGCTTTATAACGCTCGGCTTATCGGATGCTCTCATAGAGCTCACAGGAATTTACACAGGGTCTCTAGGGGCCTTCGAAAACACTATCAGCGCTGGCTTAACAGGGTTGCTAGCAGGTATATCAGCGTCTATATCAATGGCTGTTGCAGCGTATTCCCAAGCGAAGCAGGAGAGAAGGGAGAGGCCAGGGAGCTCAGCGCTCTACACATTCATAGCCTATATAACAGCCTCAATCCTATTGGCACTACCATACTTCCTAGCACCATCTATACACATAGCATTTGCAGCTATGATTATAGTTGCAATAGCTATTGTAGCCTACATGACATTCTATGTAGCGGTTCTGCAAAAAACAAGCTATCTAAGGGAATTCACTTTGAACACCGTATTGATATTTGGGGTTTCGATACTGCTATACATCCTGGGGTCCCTACTAGCAAAGACAGTGATGCCACTACATTAAAGAACAATGTGATGAATAAACATAGATTGCATATCTGAATAGATAACATCTAATATTCGCGTTCATCGCTTGTAGAAACTAGTACCATAGACATAATACAAAGTATAAATAAAATAATATAAAATTCATATGAACTGAACGTAATCATTTACGATCCCCAATAGTATTAATTTATCGGATACATCTTCTACCTTTTCATCTACGTCTATATGATGTGCACATGTTTCATCTTTCAACATAGTATCATGTAATCTTATTACTTCATTATAGGGAGTTATAAGCTTTAAATTAAATCGCAAGTCACTTGCACCTCACAATACTTTCTACTTTCTTATGAGTTTTTCACCAAGAAAGAGTAGAAACAGCTTACCAAGGTGATGCAAAAGGTTTAGAAATGGTTTATGTAGAACCTGGTCTACATTAGGTTGTGGTGGGAGGAGTATTCAGATAGTATTGGCGATACCAATTTTGATAATATTCTCATAGTTTGTGATAAAGATTTTTAAGCATTAGCAAATTCTTGTTGACCTTTAAGAGCTATGGTTTAGTGATTTGGTGTGGTGAAGGCTGTTAAGATTCGTGTTTATGGCGATGTTCAGGGTGTTGGGTTTAGAGGCAGAGTTAAGAGCATGGCTATGGTCTATGGGGTTTTTGGATATGTTAGAAATTTGCCTGATGGGAGTGTGGAAATCCATGTTGAAGGGTCTGAAGACAGGGTCGATGCCTTTGTGGAGGCTGCTAAAAATCTCAAGGAATTTGATGTATGGGAGATAGAGTTGTTGGAAACGGGTGTTATAGGGTATAACGACTTTGTCATAGTACCATAGACTCGGATTGCATGTAGATAAATGGTTTAGATGTCTACAACAAATGTTGCATACCATTTATTGTTTTCTTTCCAAATCTTCATCTCATTGTATGTAACTGCCTTGACAACAGTTCTCGGCTCGTGTTTGCCATGTTGAAACTCTTCTCCTCTTGCATATCCCTCTAAACAGATCATCTTCTCTTCATTGCTTTTCTCATATATTTTCGCCACTTTGAATTCTCCGAAAACAATGTTTTTGCTGTCATGATGGTAGAGCATCTCTTCTAGCCATCTGTAAAGCAGGTTCTCCATGTCATATCCACATACACTAACATGGATAGTCTCTCTTGGTTCAACTCTTGTGGTATCTGTAATGACTTCGAACATCGCTTTTGCCGCTTCTTCGAAAACAGCCTCCACGCTCTCTCCCCAGACCCTTATGAGCACATCTGCTGTGTGGCTCAAAAACTCGTAGCCCCTATCCATATTACCACCAATCTGTAGAAGCTATGCAACAAGAATTTTAAAGCTTGAAACAATATAAAATATTGGTGTCTCACGTGGCAAAACTCAAGATTCTGCCCACAGACGCTCTGATAATTGTTGACATGCAAAACGATTTCATGCCAGGCGGCGCCCTCCCAGTCCCCAACGCACTATCGATAATCCCTACGATCAACAGGTATATAGAGGTGTTTGAGAAGGCAAAAGCAGTTGTTGTTGCCACAAGGGATTGGCACCCACAAAACCACATCTCATTCAATACCAGGGGCGGTCCATGGCCGCCACACTGCATTCAAAATACATGGGGTGCTCAGTTCCACAAGGATCTGAAGCTGCCTAGAGACGCCATAGTGATTTCGAAGGCGTTCAAAGAGGATAAAGAGGCTTTCAGTGGATTCGAAGACACCGAGCTAGACGCTGTTCTTAGGCAGCGTGGTGTGAGGAGGATTTTTATGGCTGGTGTAGCCGCCGAGTACTGTGTGAAGGCAACGGCTGAAGATGGTCTGAGGCTAGGCTTCCAAGTGTTTATTCTGGAGGATGCTGTGAAGGGTATAAACAGCCCTCCAGGATCTGAGGAGAGGGCCATAGATGATCTTATAAGTGGAGGTGCTGTAGCTATAAGGATAGACGATGTTGTAACAGACTAGTCTGTGGCTAGTCGAGGTGAAGCACAAAGCACAAAACATTTCTAAGTGTATAGAGAGCATAGGGCAGAGACTTGAGTGGCGAGAGCATAGCCAGTAAAGTGATAGAGTATTTGAAGTGGCATCCAAATGCAAAACCATCTGAGATAGCAGACTATCTAGGTGTTAGCCCAAGGCTTGTCAGAGCTGTTCTGACAAGGCTGAGGGCAAAAGGTGTTGTGTCGAGGACGGAGAAAGGCTATGTGCTAAGGGTGGAGATGCCCGAAGCAGGTAAGGGTGAGGAGAAGGAGGTAGAGCAAAAACCATTAACAAACACCACAAAGATTGCTAGAGAGTATAGTATTGCGGTAGAGCCAAAGGATGTTCTATCCAGGTTGAGCGAACTGGAGAAGAGAGTAGAGTCTATAGAGAAAATCGTCAATGAGCTAAGGAACGCTATACAAAGCAAAGCAATAGACAAAAACGTGGAGAAGACAACATGTAAAGAAGTCTACGAAGCAATAGAGCTAGTGAAAATGGGTTTGGAATCCATTAGGCTGGGAGATCAGCACTCACTCGATTCAGTGCTAAACGAACTTGAAAACGTTCTAGAGAAGCTAAGAAAATGCCTAGTAAGCTAATCAGTGGGAGGAATGATCAATCACCGTTCAGTGCGACCGAAGCTCATCATCTCCGCGCCTAGCCCTTAGAAAGCGAAAACCTCCTTTAAGACTTGCTGCTCTTCTAAATCAATCCTATATAGATTGTTCGGCTATAGAGTCTCTCGCTAGCGGAATATCCAACACTGTCTTTGCAGTTACAAAGCCCTCTCTATACCCTGCAACAATCTCCTGGCCTTGGGCCTCTATAGCACCGGAGAAGAGCCTATATGCATCCTGAAGCAGCTTTTTGTGGAACACCACTATTGTTGTGATGATTTTGAAGCTCTTTGTACCCCTTGCCTCCTCACCCGGAGCTCTAGCAGCTGCAATCTCTCTGCAGAGGCTTCCGGAGCGCGGTTTTTTGAAGCATATCTCTACTCTTGCACCCCTAGCCCTAGGCCTCTCTTTATACTCTTCAATGAATCTGTAAACACCCTTCTCCTCGTCGTATACAAGCCTCTTCTCAGCAGGGGTCTCAACAATCCATTTAACAGAGGTCTCATAGCCTGTGGGCCCCAGCTTTACCCTGGCAAGGGCTAGTTCACTTCCTTTCGCGGCTCTAAGCTCTATTTCCTTTGTCGGTATTTTCGATCTGTCTAAACACAGAACAACAATGTCTCTATACTCACCAGATTTAATGATGAAACCAGGTGCAATTGCGAGAACATCGTCTCCTCTATCGACATAGACGTAGAAAGGGCTGTTGCTGATTGTGTCGAGGTCTAACACCGACGCCTCAACTTGTTGTGCATCGACAACCTCTACCCTGCTATGATAGCTTCTGCTCCTGCCACTGCTAGCCCAATACCCCTCTATGTAAACATCTCCAACATCGATTGTGACTACAGCTGGGAGGAAAAGCTTTTTGTCTTCGATGCGCATACCAGATACAAATCTCTTCACCAAATCCTCTCTAGAGATGCGAAGAGCGTAAGACGCAACGATAGCGACAATGACTATAAACATGATTGCTGCAAATATGGATATGAAGGGGTCGATCTGCATCTCAAAATACATTTTGCTATACCTACACTATTTAACCGCTCTCGAGCAAGCCTTTTATACTGCTATGGGATGTGGGAGAAGGTCTGCTCATCTAAGTTTCTTATATGCATCTAGAGTAGCTGTGTAGAGTGGGTATGTAACTGGGGATGGCGTTAGCCATGGATGCGTTGCTATCTGTAGCGATAGCAAATCTAGTAGGTGGGTCTTGTTCTGCATCAGTACGCTGACCATGTTTATCAATTCAGCAACCGATTGACCCCCTGCTACCTGAGCCCCTATTATCTCTCCAGTTGTTTTTGACACCAACAGCTTTAGCTTTACCGCTTTGGCTCCTGGGAGTATAGTTGGGTGCTTGTCTACAGCCTCTCCAACTCCAACAACATATTCTATCCCCTCCTCTCTAGCCCTGCTCTCCGTTACACCCACGGCCCCAAAAACAATCTCCCCTACCCTTGTTGAGAATGCACCAACATGTCCGATGTACCTACAAGATGCGTTAGCAGCTATGTGTAGTGTAGCCATTCTAGCATCTGTTGTTGCGGCAGAAGCCAGTTGCACAAGCACAGGCTTTCCAGTCACCAGATCGAGTCTCTCTACACAATCTCCAACGGCATAGACAATCGGGTTGCTAGATCTTCTACAGCTATCAACAACTATACCACCTGTAACACCTACCCTCAGATTCATGGCCCTAGCCAAATCTGTGTTGGGCTCAACACCAACAGCTATAATGACAACATCGGCTGAAATCTCCTCGCCATTCGATAGCCTAACCCTTTCAACCCTTCCACTACCCAGTATCTTCGAGACAGTTACACCAGTCTTTATATTCACACCACGCTTCTTCAGCTCCTCCTCAGCCAAGACAGCGAAGTCCTCATCAAAGTTTTTGAGAAGGCAGTGAGGGAGAACCTCAACCAAGGTAACATTTTTACCTGTTTTCGAAAGATCATCCGCTATCTCAACACCTACAAAACCGCCTCCAACAATAACCACGTTTGAAGCATCTCTAACAGCGGCTATCGCCTCCCTCAAATAGTTATAGTCTTTGACTATGTGGTAAACATTCTTCAAGTTCTCGCCATCTACACCAAGTCTCTTAGGCCTAGAACCAGTCGCCAAAACAAGTCTCTTGAAACCAAGCTCCCCACTTTTCAACGTTTTGACGGATCTTCCACTCAAATCAACTGATGTGACCTCGTCGACGAAAATCTCAACACCTAGCTTACGCAACGGTTCGTCGCTGAGTATATTCTTGTCGATACTATCTATAGAGTTGAATAGATAGGGTATGGCGCAGGGGATCAGAACCTTCTCCTCACGCCTAACAACAGCAACAGACGTTTCAGGGCTAAGCCTCTTCAACATAAGTGCAGCTGTGTATCCAGCTGGCCCACCCCCAACAATCAAAACGTCATATATCTTCAGCAAGTTTTCACCAACTCTATATATAATGAAGCGGAGTTTATATTTTTACGAATGCCAGCATCAGTAGCCGTGAACCAATA
This sequence comes from Ignisphaera sp., assembly GCA_038735125.1. Taxonomy (NCBI): domain Archaea; kingdom Thermoproteati; phylum Thermoproteota; class Thermoprotei; order Desulfurococcales; family Desulfurococcaceae; genus Ignisphaera; species Ignisphaera sp. The sequence continues at coordinate 109,911 of JAVYNU010000005.1, read as the reverse complement.
TAAAAATGAGACAATCTGCAAAACATGGCCTTAAAGTTGCATTAACAGGTTCTCATATAATTGCGCTGGCCATGCATCTTTAAGCAATTTTTAGTTCCTATGCAACATCTGCTCATATTCGTCGTACGCATCATTCAATGCCTTCAAAAGTATTTGTTTCGCTCCATACACATAGATCTTCTCTATAGCTTTTATTGTAACACCTTTTGGGGTTATCACACTATCTCTTAGCTCGCTAGAACCTTTCATCTCTAGAAGTGCTCCTACACCCTGAAACACTGTAGAGAGAGCTTTCTTAGCTATGTTATATGGCACCCCAGCCCTTAGCGCAGATAATAGAAATGCGTCAAATAGTTCAGCAACCATGGCTGGGGTCGATGCTGAGTAGAATGTTAGCATATCCAAGATTTTTTCATCGACCCATTCAACTGTTCCTAGAAGGTTGAAAACCTTCTCAATATACTCATCTTTTCTACTTGGAGGTGAGAGTGCTATGAATCCCCTGTTTATTTCTACAGCTATGTTCGGCATTGCTCTATAGATAGTGGATTTTGGTAAAAGGTTCTCAAACCTCTTCAACGGAATTGCTGCTGCTATGGATACAACAATTTTGTTGCTAGCGAAATCGGCTAGGTCTTTCAGAGCCTCTTCGACATCCCCTGGCTTTACAGCAACTATAATGATTTCAGAGTCTGTGAAAGCATCCTCGGCCTTCTCCACCACTCTAAATCCAAGAGATTCTGCATCTGCTCTAGCCTGAGAAACCTTATCATAGACTACAACACAAGTTTTCTCTATGCCGGCTCTTGCAAAGCCCAGTGCCATTGCTTTGCCCATTCTGCCAAAGCCTATCAATCCTATTCTCGGGTGCTCGGACAAGTAATTGCACCACCTATAGCTCTGATCAACAGGTTTTTATACTCTAGCGACAGAAGATGTTTTGTTGGTGCATCCATTGAGGCAAGCGCCAACAAGCACTATAAGAGATGTTATAGATTTTCTGAGGGGGGAGACAGGCTTCATCTACACAGCAAGAGCTAGAGAGCTATCGAAAAAGGGCTTCAAGGTTATAAACTTTGGTGTAGGCCAACCAGATTTTCCAACACCGAGGCACATAGTTGAAGAGGCTAAGAAGGCTCTTGACGACGGTTTCACAGGGTATACAGAGGTTGCCGGAATACCAGAGCTCAGACAGGCTATAGCAGAGTATTTGAATGGGAGATATGGATCCGATGTAAAGCCAGACGAGGTTATTGTTACACCTGGTGCAAAAGCCGCTTTGTTCCTAGCCTTTGCAGCTTACATAAGACCTGGTGACGAGGTTATAATACCAGACCCCTCATACTATGTGTACCCCGAGATAACAAAGTTTCTCGGTGGAAAACCCATTTATGTGCCTCTGAAGTGGCTTGGTTCTGAGGGAGGCTTTGAACTAGATGTAGATGCAATTGAAAAAGCTGTGACAAGCAGGACGAGAGCCATAGTTATAAACAATCCACACAACCCAACAGGAGCTTTATTCACATCGAGGGAGATTACAAAGATTTTAGAAATAGCCATTGATAGAAACATTCTGGTTATAGTAGACGAGATCTATGACAACTTCGTCTATGAGGGAGAATTCAAGTCTTTCATGAGCTTCGAGAACTGGAGAGACTATATTGTCTATGCAAATGGGTTCTCAAAAACCTTCTCAATGACTGGCTGGAGACTTGGATACCTTGTTGTTAGAGGAGATATCGCATCTAAGCTAACAAAACTAGCTGTAAACATGTGGACCTGCGCTACCTCATTTGTGCAGAGAGCAGGGGTGAAAGCACTGAAAGGTGATTGGAGTCCGGTGAGAGAGATGTTAGAAACGTTTAGAAGAAGAAGAGATGTTATGGTTAGCGAGCTCAACAAGATTGACGGCGTGGTTGTGTGGAGAAGCAGAGGAGCATTCTATCTATATCCCAACATCAGAAAAGTTTTGAACAAGCTCAACAAAGATGTTGAAACATTTGCCAACAAGCTTCTAGAGGAGAAGCATGTAGCGGTGTTGCCAGGGACAGTATTTTCTGAAACAAATTTTGGCAGAGATTTCATAAGACTTAGCTTTGCATTGAATGAAGAGCTTATTGTTGAGGGCATCAATAGGTTGAAGAACTTTATTGACGAGCATCAAAAATCATAATCTCCCTCTTCTATGAAATGTTTTAGAGTTGCAGATCTAAGTGTATTGATGGTGTTAAAACATGAGGAAAATATCTATGGATAAACCTATTGTTGAGATAGATGGGGACGAGATGGCCAGGGTGATGTGGCACTGGGTCAAGGAGAAACTCATAGAGCCGTACATTGATTTAAAGACCGAATATTATGATCTCCACATAAAGGTTAGGGATGAGACAAACGATGAGATTACCATAAGGGCGGCAGAAGCCATCAAGAGGCTTGGGGTTGGCGTTAAATGCGCAACTATAACACCAAATGTGGAAAGGGTTAAGGAATATAATCTTAAGAGGGAGTGGAGATCCCCTAATGCAACAATTAGAGAGATTCTCGATGGCACACTCTTTAGAGCTCCAATTATTGTGAGCAACATTAAGCCTGCTGTTAGGTTCTGGACAAAGCCAATTGTTGTTGCAAGACATGCATTTGGCGATATCTACTCAGGAACTGGTCTAAGGGTTGATGAACCTGGCGAGGCTTATATAGTCTACAGAGGGGCTAGCGGAAGGGAATATAAGGTGAAGATAGGCTCTCTCCCCTCAGCAGGGGTTATACAAGCATATTACAACCTAGACAAGTCTATATACTCATTCGCTAGAGCTGTCTTCAAATATGCTACTATGTTTAATTTGGATGTGTGGTTTGCAACAAAAGAGACTATATCCAAGGTCTATGACGCTAGATTCAAGGAGATATTCCAGGAGGTGTATGAGAAGGAGTTCAAAGATGAGTTCTCGAAAAGAGGGCTAAAATATGAGTATTACCTAATTGACGATGCTTATTCTAGGGCTATGAGATCTGAAGGGGGGTTTGTATGGGCAACGAAGAACTATGACGGTGATGTCATCTCGGATATGGTGGCATCTGCATACTCGGGAAGCCTAGCTATGATGACGTCAGAGCTTCTATCCCCAGAGGGCTACTACATGGCTGAGGCAGCTCATGGAACTGTTCAGAGACACTACTACAGATATTTAAAGGGGGAGAAGACATCGACAAACCCAACAGCAATAATATTTGCCTGGTCGAGAGGGCTCAGAAGAAGAGGTGAGCTAGACAACAACAGCGAGCTGGTAAGATTCTCAGAGTTGCTTGAAAAAGCTGTTATAAAGACTATCGAGGTTGATAGGGTGATGACCCAGGACATAGCAAAGGTTTCTGAGCCTCCGCTGAATTTTGTTGCATCAACAGAGGAGTTTATAGAGGCTATTCGAAAGAACCTCGAGCATGTGTTGAAACAATGACTCTTTTGTGCCACGTTTAAAATATTTAATTTTTGCTCTATAAGTGTATAATATATAATATATTGTGGTGTAGTCTAGGCGAGTAAAGAATTGAGAAAAGCTGTTGAAATAATAAATCTTGTTAAAAAGTTTGGAAACTTTGTTGCCGTAGACAACCTATCTCTGGATATCTACGAGGGGGAAATATTTGGTCTGCTGGGACCAAATGGAAGTGGCAAAACAACAACACTTCTAACAATAACCACAGTCTACAAGCCTACATCAGGTGATGTGAGAGTCTTTGGCTATAGTGTTGTGAAGGATGGTGATATAGTAAGAAGGCTTGTTGGAATGGCTTTTCAAGAGCCTAAAGCGCTTGGCATAGACAAGCCCTATGACCTGCTAATGTGGCATGCGAGAATAGTTGGCTATTCAACAAATGATGCAAAGAAAATTGTGAAAGAGGTTATGGATGCCCTTGGTCTTTGGGAGCACAGAGATAAGTACTTCTATCAATTGAGTGGTGGCACAAGAAAAAAGGTTGAGATAGCAAAGATTCTTATCCAAAGGCCGAGGGTAGCTATTTTCGATGAGCCAACAGCGCAGGTAGATGTTATTTCTAAGCATGTTCTATGGGATGCCATTAAGGAGCTGAGAAAAGAGGGATCAACAATAATCATCTCGACAAATGATATGTTTGAGGCTGAAAGAGTTTGTGAGAGAATAGCAATAATATACAGAGGCAAGCTAAGGGCTGTGGGAACGGTTCAAGAACTTAAGGACTCGATGCCCTATGGAGATATTATAGAGTTGTCTGTGGCTAGCAAAGATATTGATGTTTCAAAGGTTGTGGGGGTTCTGAATAGCTTTGGGAAGGTTTCAGTAAATGGAAACACGTTTATGGTCTATGTAAACAGAGGCGAGGAAAAAGCCATAGAAATTGTTGATGCTCTGAAGCAACAAGGTATTACCATATCTAGGATAATGGTAAAAGAACCTACACTCGATGATGTATTCTTTTACTTAACTGGTGCTAAGCTAAAAGAGGATTAGGATTAGGAGAAGCAGGTGGTGATATGCATTCACCAACAACTATGTTTAGACAGATATTTCTGCTTATTCAATGGGATTTGACAAAGATTTTGAGAAGGGTCATTTTCGTCGTTATGAGAGCTACATGGTTTGCTGTACAAGTTTCTATGTTTGGATTGGCACTGGCATACATGGTTAGTACGCGGAGTCTTGGGTTAGATACACAAACATATTACAAATTCTATTTATTCGGTATATACACATCCATACTGTTTTCGATAACAGCTTCTAGAGCATATGACATTGCTGAGGAGTTTGAAGAAGGCATTATAGAGTACCACTTATCTCTACCTATGAATAGAAAGGTTTTGGCCATCGGTAGAGCAATTGGAGGTGGAATAGCTTCAACTCTTTTCACACTCCCAATGTTCCTAACAGTGGTTGTATTGGCACAAGAGTTTTCTATAGCAGCAATAATAATATCGATTGTGGCATCACTAGCCTTTTCCATAGGTATAGCAGGTCTTGTAATATCCATAACACTAAGCATAAAATCTGGTGATGCAACAGATATTTTGATGGGTGCTCTTGACGCTATTCTTGTAAGGCTTTCAACAGTTTTCTATCCAGCTGTTGTTATAAAAAGTATTGCCCCATATTATTACAGTGCTATAATAAATCCAGTTTCTCATTTAGCTGATCTGCTTAGAATATTCTACTCTTTTGAAGAGTTTAAAGCAATTGCTATAGCAAACCCAATAGCATTGGCATCTTATATAATTGGGTTAGCAATAGGCTTTTCATTTCTTGCCATATATGTTGTTGAAAAGAAGCTCGAGGGGGGTGGGTGGAGATGATCAATATAAGCAAGGTTTTTCTAATAGCCAGGAGAGACCTCTATAGGTTTTGGCAATCAAAGCAGTGGCTAGCTGGGCAAATAGCGATGAATCTTGCGGATATCTTAATATTTGCAATGATTTTTAGAGGTATTGTGAGAAAGGATCTTATACCAGATTATCTGAGGTTCATGACACCTGGGGCTGTAGCGCTAGCAACATTTGTTGCAGCTTTCTCAATAGGTAGGGAGGTTGGCATGGAGATTAGAAGAGACGCTGTAGAGTATCTTCTAGTATTGCCAATGTCACGACAGGATCTCGTGCTTGGCAGAGTGTTTGGCGGAATGCTTAGGGGGTTAATATACCAGCTTGTCTTTCTTGTTCTGGCTTCGATAATAGACTCTCCACCTACTCTAACACAGCTTCCAGTGCTAACAATAACATCTATTCTACTCACAATGTCCATGTCTAGCCTTGCCATAGCTGTATCCTCTGTTAGTAGAGACTTTAATATACAGGCAACGTTTAGGGCTTTAACACACTATCTTCTGTTCTTCTTCTCAAATGTTTTCTATACAAAGCAAGTCTTATCGCTAAGATTTCCACACCCACTACCAGAAATAATAAGCATAACACCAATTTCCATTGCTGCGGACATTTATAGATGGTGCTTCAACTACTACACATATATAGATCTTCAGAGCCTTGCACTACTCACTATGTGGAGCATAGCGCTAACTTTCCTAGCATCTATAATATATTTGAGGAATCTGACGAAGCGCTAGCCATGCCCAGCTAAAATGGGTATAGCCATGCCTAGAGCATATGCCAACGCAGCTGACGTCCTCATGGCAAAGCCAGTTAAAGGGCCTAGCCTCACCTCTGCCACACACTTGCTTCTCAAATTAAGCGATACATCCTCATACTCGTTTCCAAGAACAAAAGCGATTGTCTTACCCTTAGACGATTTAACCAAGTCTAAAAGCTTTTTCTCATCGTCTTTTGCATACATAGACAAGGCAATAGCTACATCAACATCTTTAAGCGCCTCATTCTGATTATTAACAACCTCAACACTGTTTAGATCAATTCCCAGAATATCTAGAACTTTTCTAAGGGCTTTCTCATTTGGTTTATAGAGTCTTAGCCTAAATCCTATGGCTCTTGACAGCTGTATCAAATCCATAATCTCATAATCTGTTTGAGGGCGTTCAACAATAGCGATAATGTTTCTTGCTATAGCAACTGGTATACCTCCTCTCACAAAAATTCTGATTATATCTTCGTCTGCATAGCCTATAACCGAGAACTCTTTGTCTACCCCAACAAAAATGATGTTGTAAGAATCTGGATTTGGAGTTGCAAAGCCTTTTTCGGTTAAAGCTCTTGCAATGATTCTAGCAATTTCGATGCTTGTCAACGGATATTTCTTATCCCATCTTCTAACCTCGATAGCAACCTCTTTATTGGGAAACACTGCTTTTATTGTTTCAAGAGCCTCATCAACCAACCTCTCGATACTCCTATCATAGACGTAGGAGCGGACTATGTATGTCATTGAAATGCAGCTGATGTTTCTCAAAAAATCTATGACTTGTGGAACAAGAGCGTCATCAACTTTTAGAATACCTCTCAAACCCCAGTTATAAACAATTGAAACTTCTATGCCTGGACCTTCGCCAAGCTTCTTGACCAAATAATCCATGCATCTATTCTTTGAAAAAGGTTCAAAAAGCAGGAGAATATCCATGTATAACAATCCCTTCAGAATTCAACGCGGCTTTACAACCACCCTGCCTATAACCTGGCCTCTTCTAAGCCTCTCTAAAGCCTCGTTGATTCTATCTAGAGACACAACATCGTCTACCACAATCTTTATCTTCCCCTCTGCAACAAGGTTTACAGCCTCTATAAGCTCCTGGAGAGTGTTACCAACAGACCCTATAATAGTGGCCTCTTTAACCACTATATCCAGTGGGTTTACAGACACCAGCTCTCCTGTATATCCAATGACGACTACCCTCCCTTTCTTGGCCAACATCTTAATAGAGTTTGAGAATGTTTCCTTGGAGCCCACAAGCTCGTATACAACATCAGCTCCTCTACCACCAGTTATACTCAAAACCTTTTTAACAACATCTTCTCTAGCAGCATTAATTATGTAGTCTGCGCCAAGCCCTCTAGCCTTCTCCAACTTCTCATCCTTTCTGCCAACCGCTATAACCTTTGCACCAACAAGCTTGTTATACTGAATTAGAGCAAAACCTACACCGCCAACACCATAGACAACAACGTATTCCCCAACCTTTGGAGAAGCCTTTTTAGTGGCATGTATAGCTGTTGTAACGCTGCATCCTATTGGAGCGGCCTGCTCAAATGGTATGTTATCGGGTAGCTTGACAACATTTCTAGCTGGAACCTTTACATACTCAGCGAAACCGCCATCGGATATGAAGCCATATTCAGCTTTTGGATTCTCACACAGGTTCTCCTCACCAACTAGACAGTATCTGCACTTGCCACACCCAACATAGTAGTAGACCACGACCCTGTCCCCAGGTCTGACATCAGAAACGCCATCGCCAATCTCTTCAACGACGCCAGCTATTTCGTGGCCAAGGGTTATTGGGCGTACACCTAGATCCAGAACCCCGTCTATGAAGTGAAGCTCTGTGTGGCAAACACCTGCTGCCTCTACCTTGACAAGAACTTCTCCATATCCAGGCTTTGGCTTTGGAACATCTTCTATAACAAGTGGTTTGTGTGGTTCGTAAAACCTAGCCGCCTTCATATTTCTTGACCAAAGCTATTAAAAGTCTAGGTGAATCTAATATAGTTTTCTATGTTAAAACCTCTTCAATTTTGTTTTTCTCTATTGCCAATCTAATCTCTCTTGCAATCCTCCTCCCGGTACTCATAGGCTCGCTCCAGTACAGATATGAGTATGGGCTTCCATTCACATATATGTTGGTTCCAGCAACAATCCTGCCCGAGAACTCGAAGACCTTTATGTTCATGTTGTCGTCGATTATACTCTCGAGGCAGAAGGGGCCTATCGCCCCAGGTGGAAAGTTCTTCTTTGTCTCCTCAACAAATCTAATCCCATACTCTAGTATCCTCGGTAGCAGACTTTCCCTCAACACTAGAGGAAGGTTGCCAACAACAACAAATGTTGGTTCTACACCCATCTCAGCAATAATATCTGGTGGCACCCTTCTTAGTCCATCAATGTTTGTCTCATATCTTATATCAGCGCCTAGAATCTCAACTCTGTTTAGTATTGGGCTGTAGAAGTAGTGGTAGTAGGCTGTAACCCCAATCAGATACTCTTGAATCATAGCCTCGTCAAATGTCTTTATAAGTCCCTGCTCAACTCTTTTTCTGAGTCCCTCCTCAACCTCTCTGCCATTCTTTGCTATGAAGTATCCTCTACCACCCTTAGCACCAGGCAACTTAACTATAACAGGTCTATCGATCCCCTCACCAAATCTATATATCCTGGGAGTTGGTATACCAGCCCTCTGAAGAAGATTCATCTTAGCCCATTGATCGGCCTCAACCCTAAAAAGCTTTCTTAAACCAAATATGGGCACAGCTATGTTCTCTGCACAGTCAAGACCAACATACTCCACATAACTTCCATGGGGAACTATGACAGAGTTCAAAGAGATTAACCTTTCAACAACTTCGCCTCTACACAAATCCCTCCAACTATTCAACACAATAAAATCATCAATTAAATGTTTGAACTGCTCGTAAAACCACAGCCTATCGCTAGTAACAATAGCAATGGTCTTGAACCCCTCCATCTTTGCACCATGGAATATCTGAAGAGATGAGTGGCTGGCTAGAGTCGCTATAGACACTCTATCCAAATCATATTTCGATATTATGTCTTGAGCCAAGATGCAGCCCATAGCTAAAAACTCAAGAAAAATGTAAAAGGTATTTAAAGTTTCATATTTCATAATTATAGCATTAAATAAGATGTCACTTTGCGGTGAAAAATATGAAATATATACGGCTTTCACAAAACAGCGGATTAAAAGTATCTATAATATCTTTAGGTACATGGTATCTTCCAAGAACTGAAGTAAGGGATGAATATGGCATTCCACAAATAGATATTGAAGCAACAAAAAAACTACTGAAAAAAGCTGTTGATTCAGGTATAAACTTTATAGACACTGCAAATAGATACCATGGCGCTGTCTCACCTATTCCTGTCACCCATGTTGGATATGTTGAAAAATTGCTGGGAAAATTGCTTAAGGAGCTTGGAATTGATAGAGAGTCCCTAGTTATTGCAACAAAAGTTGGCGGTGACATGGCCTCATGGCCTAATGGATCAGGGCTCAGCAGAAAACATATAATGTGGCAAATCAGGGAGAGCCTCAATAGATTGCAGATGGAATACGTTGATATATATTATGCCCACAGATTTGATCCTGACACACCAAAAAGGGAGGTTATGTCAACATTCAATGACCTCGTTAGAATGGGGTTGGTCAGATATATTGGTATGAGTAATATACCTCCTTCAGATCTTGTAGAGTATCAGATGATAGCCGATAGTTATAACTATGAGCCGATAACAGTTTTGCAATATAGATATAATTGGCTTGATAGATCCATAGAGTCTGATATAATACCCATAGCAAAGAAATTTGGAATGGGGATAACAGTCTATTCACCCCTAGCCCAAGGCATTTTAACAGGGAAGTATGTAGATACCCAATTAAAGAAATGGGTTATTCCATCAGGGTCAAGAGGAGAGATATCAGATTCTGTAAAGAAAATGTTTACGGATGAAAATCTAAGAAAAGTATTAGAGTTTGTAGAATTTGCAAAATCAAAGGGTGTTACACCCACGCAATTAGCTATTGCCTGGATCTTGAAAAAGTCTGAACAATTTGATGTACCTATAATACCCATTATAGGTGCTACAAAAACCACCCATATTGATGAAGTTTTAGAGGCTTTAAACATAACCTTAACACCTGATGATATGAAAATTCTTGATGAAATTAAATAAAAATCATCTTAATTTTTTATTGTCTGAGTATACCCAATACACCAGTATAGATTTGTTACTGCCGCAAATCTTATAAACTATGTAAGAGTAAACTCCAACTTGAGGTGAGTAAACATGATAAAAACAGGTATACTCAAAGCATTAACAATATCAGTAAAGAACGTATTTAGCAAAGGCAACAAGGCATTATCTAACCACGATAGTGATAAAGCTGAGGAAAGCATAGCAATCTATAGCAATAATAGATTAAAGTATTCATCAATATTATGTGCACCTACAATACCTATTGAATGCTTTGAAATAGAAGAAGATGGGTATATAAAACCTATATAATGATTAATTTGTAGTATAAAACAAATACAATTTTTACTTAGTTAGTAGAGAAAACATTTTTCTTGCGTTTTCAAGCATCCAATGATTGTTATTAAAAAACACATATACTTTTTTAGGATTTAAACCCAATATGGTTTTAGCTAGATCCTCTAATTCTTCATTGGAATATTCGTAAGCATACCACTCAGTCCTTCCATGAAGCCGTAGATAAATTATGTTATTGCACATCTCAATCCATCTACCAATTGGAGAATCTATAGATACTAGTGTAATGTTTAATTCTTTGGCTAGCTCAACAGTTTCTTTATTGAACCAGCTCTGGTCTCTGAACTCTATGGCTATTTTATAGCCTGGACTAACAGTCTTTATGAATTTTTTGAGTTTCTCTACATTGGATTCATTCTTTTTAAATGTTGGGGGCATTTGAAGTAGATAAAAATCTACGTAGTTGTCGAGAGGCTTAAACAGCTCTATAAATTTTTTCCATATTTCATACGATTTTTCGCCTAGCCTATGAACATGGGATATGCTTCTATGAATCTTAACAGACCATCTAATAGGCTTTAAAGCTGTTTTCTTTGCCCATCCAATAACCTGATTTCTAAACGGAAATCTATAGAACGACGCATTAAGCTCAACAGCATTTAGCTGAGAGTTTCTTAGATACCAATCGAATGTTCCATCCTCGTTCCAGTCATATAGCCAACCAGAGGTTCCCACATAGACCTCTATACTCAACACCAATAAGATTGTATTATTACGGCCTCAAAATCTATGTAATGCCAAACCTCTTAAATACAAGTACCTTAGCAGGGTCAATACCAATGGTGAATGCGGCTGAGTAGATTAATGCAACAACTGTTTTGTCGAGACCTATCGAAGTTACTATAATTCCTGCACAGCCAAGAATTGTAAACGCTACTATAACACCTATTATAGATGCAATCAGCTCTCTACCTGGTTTTGAACTCCAAAACCATTTTCTTTCCCTAACTATGAGCACTCTAAACTGGCTTGTAAAAACCATCACAAGCAGTATAAATGTCTGCATTTGTTGCATGGTAAAGCGGTAAACTGCCGACCCTATGTATACAGCTATGAGGCCCTCGACAAGTAGAAGTAGGCCTAGGATTGTCGAAGATAGTGCAAGTTCTTTGAATCTCCATTTACTTGGGCTTGTTGTTGGCTTTGCATTGTCTGTTGCTAGAGACATTGTAGCAAAGTCGTTTGCAAAGACTAGGAGTGCCATGCCAAGTAGTGAAAGAACATCGTATTTGAGTATTATGAATCCTATTACAAGTAGTAACGTAAATTGGATTGTTTTTGCAACTTTGTTTATTATCCATGTTAATGCCCTTTGATAAACCTCTCTACCTGTAAGAAGAATGTCTACAACCCCCTCTAGACCAGGTTTTAAAAGAACCACGCCTGCAGATGCTTTTGCAACGTCTGTTGCATTAGCAACAGCTATGCCAAGCTCGGCTTGCTTTAGAGCTGGAGCATCGTTTACACCATCCCCCATAACCCCGACGAAGTGGCCATTGCTTTGCAGACTTTTCACTATAATGTATTTGTCTTCTGGATAAACCTCTGCAAATATATCAGCCTCTTCAACAAGCATTTTTCTACTATTCTCATCAGCTTTCTTCAATTCGTTGACCGTTACAACCTTCTCTCCAATTCCAACCATTTTAGCGACTTCTCTCGCTACAGCAGCATTATCGCCTGTGACCATCTTAGGTCTTATTCCAACACTCTTCATTTTCTCTATCAACTCTCTAGAGTTTTGTCTAGGAGGGTCGAAAAGTGCTATGATACCAGCTAATCTGTATTTGCCAGACTCATATTCTTTTATTGCAACAGCCAAAGATCTGTAACCTCTGTTGGCATACTCCTCAACTGTTTTCATAGCCTCTACAACTTCAGGGCTGTTACCAATAAGTTCTGCTATTATTTGAGGAGCTCCTTTTGTAACGAGAAACCTCTTACCATCTATATCTACTGTAGCCTCTGTTCTCTTTGTCGATGGATCAAATGGCTTGAACTCTATAATGCTATACCTCTTTCTAGGCAGATTCAACTTCCTGGCAAATTCAACAATTACATTGTCTATCTGGTCCTTGCCCTCTTGACTAGACGAGTAAAAGGCGTATTCAATCACATCCTCTTTTGTAAACCCATTCAACGGCTTGACATCTGCTATGGAAAGCCTGTTCTCTGTTATAGTACCAGTCTTATCGAGACACACAACATCAACAGAAGCCGCATCCTCTATAGCACTAAGCCTAGTGACAAGCACATCTCTTGATGCGAGTCTAGAGGCCCCAACGGCCTGCATAATTGTTAACACAGCCGGTAATGCAACTGGTACAGCACCCATCAATATGGTTACAGCGAATGTGGCTATGGCGATTGGCGTGTTCTTCAACCCTGTTACAACTGCAAATACAATCGCTATAGCTATAGCTGCCAACCCTATGTACATACTGTATCTGGTAATTGCAAACATAACCTCTTGTTGATGCGACTTTGGCTGAGCTATTCTAACAAGCTCAACTGTTCTCCCAAAATATGTGTTCCTCCCAGTATTGACAACAACTGCCTTGGCTCTGCCGCCCCTAACTATCGAACCTGCGTAAACAATTCCGCCAGCGGATATGTCCACGGGCAGCGACTCCCCGGTAAGCATAGACTGGTCTATTGTGGCCCCGCCCTCGATGATCTTGCAATCGGCTGGAACAACATCGCCAATGCCAAGAGCGATAATGTCTCCGGGTACAAGGTACTTAGCGTCTATCTGACCCCATTTACCATCTCTTAGAACAACTGCCTTCAATGCTAGCTTAGATTTTAATAGCTCTAAAACTCTCTTGCTCGACTTCTCATGGTGGAAACCTATAACAGCATTGATAAACATTAAAGAGAATATAATTGAAGCCTCGACATAGTGGCCAATGACAATAGACAATACTATGGCTATTTCAAGTAACCATGCCATTGGATTCCAAAATCTCTTCAAAAAACTCTTTACAGCACTCTCTCTTCTCTCCTCAACATAGTTAAGACCATAGATCTTCAGTCTCCTATTAACCTCCTCAGATGACAAGCCATCCAGACTAGTCTGCAGAATTTTCAGTGCGTCCTCAATACTGAGAGCCTCATAATCCTTAGTACTCCTAATTTGTGGAATAGCTCCTCACCAAGGTGACAAACCCATTTGCATACCTTGCAGAGACTCAAGATACCAATAAAACAGATGGATATAAATCTTCATGCTTCACGATCAGCAGACAACTGTTATTGTTTTGTGCAACATGATATTTGCTTATATGAAAATGTGCCAAAAAGAATTATACAAATGCTTCGTTAAAGCAGTTCTATAGTTTACTCTAGTCTTGCAATGATATAAAGCGAGGCAGCCAACGGCATCATAGATAGTACGAGAGCTGGTATACAGCCCTTAACGGCATCCAATATGGTGAGAATACCAAATATCATAGCAATGGCTATGACTGTTATGCTTTTTGATCCCCCCTCCTGTTTTGGGGTAACTCTATATGGTATTCTGACCCCGATTAGCGAGGCTATTACATATGGTATGACAGCTATGGATGTTACTGTTGTTAGTGCTGAGGCTCTTCCGGATACATATGGCATGTCATAGCCGCCAAATTCTTTGTAGAATCTATATACATTTATCGATTCCATGGCTAGAGAGGCTAGGAGTAACGCCAGAAGCGCAAAGTCGGCGATGGATATCTTCGAATACTCAACAAGTGGTGAGATCCCGGCTAGGATGAATCCTATAGCCGGTAAAATAGCTATTATTGGTTGGAGTATGTATAGCAGCGCCTCTAGCTTTACAATAGGTTTTGCCCTTGACTTTAGAATGTGTTTGCCAAATCTTTTAAGAACGTCTGTTGTTCCATAGGCCCACCTCCTCTGCTGGATTAGATAAGCCTCAACGGTTTTTGGGGCACCAACGCACATAGGCTCTATGAGCCTCGGCATAACACCTTTTTCTAGAAGCTGTGTGCCAAGCCAAATATCATCTTGTATTGCATCGGTTCTGTAGAGCCCTATGTCAACCAGTATATCCCTTTTAATTGCTGTGCCACTGCCAAGGGGATACACAAACAGTCCCTTCGAAAACTTGTTCTTGTAGTATAGCCAGCTTCCATACTCTGTTAAGAAGGCTATCGTCCTAGAGGATCTGGTCAAGCCCTTGTCGCAGACCCTCCACCAAGAGATGCAAACATCCTTGCATTTCAGCATAGACTCTATAACCTCTTTCGATGGATATCCATCAACATCAACAGCAGAGACTGTGCCTCCGATAGAGAATTTTATACCATCATTTATAGCCCCATTTCTACCGCCAAAACCGTTAAACCTCCTCACAACAAAAATAGAGTCCCACATCACCATATCCTCTAAAACGCCGTAGAATGCCCTGCTATCAGAGTAGTCGGCTACCACAATACATTCAAACAGATTTCCAATAGATTCACGGAGCTGGTGAAAGTGTTTAGCATATTCTCTAACAATATCCCTTGGCTCATTCTTTATAGGGGTTATAATCGAGAGAAACCCTTGCTCCCTATCCCCAGACCTTGGTTCGCCAACTACAAGACTTTTCGAAGTTTTTGAAAGTACTGTATGATAGATGCTGACAATCAATAGTGGCAGAGATATCATGGCAAGCGAGATTGTAAATAACATTAATGTCTGCCCACAGAGTCTAAGCACTACCACCATTTTGAAAGAGGGGGTTTAATAAACTTAGCATCCAATTGATAAACATTCTCATCTGTTCAAGAGCTCTATACTTAGCCTAGCAGGGCTTTGACCGAATACTTATTAAACTTGGGGTACTACAAGTAAGCTTGGGGTGCCACAAGCGATGCTATTCGATCTACAGCCAAAGACAAGTAGGAGAGACTTGTACGATTTTGATAAAGAGCTTAAAGAGCTGATTAAGAGTATCGAGTTGAATCCGCTAACAGTTGTTGTAGGCATTAGGAGATCTGGAAAAACATCTCTTCTGAGAGTTGCATTAAATGAGTGTGGCTATCCCTATATATACATAGACCCTAGATTCTATTCAGCGCCTACATACAGAGATTTTGCATATATCCTGAGGAATTCTATTGAAGATTTTCTGAGAAGATACGGTGGTGTGTATAGGAGGGTTGTAGAGTTTTTAAAGAATGTTAGAGGAATTTCAATTGATTTGCCAACTCTGTCTGTAGAGGTTAACTGGAGAAGAAGTGAGAGGGTTGAGATAGGGGAGCTGTTAATAGCTCTTGATAACCTAGCTAAGGATCTTAAGAAACCAATTGTTATAGCCATTGATGAGGCTCAAGAGCTTTCCAAAATCACTTGGATGCCAATTACAAGGCTATTCGCATATGCATATGACAACCTCAGGAACTTGAGAATTGTTTTAACCGGATCGGAGATAGGTGTTCTATTCAGGTTTCTGGGGATAGAAGATCCTAGCTCCCCTCTCTATGGAAGATACATACACGTGGTTAAGACGAGGAGACTATCCAGAGAGGAGTCCATTGACTTCCTCGAAAAAGGCTTTTCCGAGCTAGGCACAAACATCCCTCGCAACATTATTGAGAGAGCTGTGGAAGAGCTCGACGGCATTATAGGTTGGCTAACACTATTTGGCTACACATGCTATCTAGACCCAGGTACGTGTATAGAGAACATCGAGAAGATTCTTGAGCAGGCTATTAAAATAGGTAAAGAAGAGCTAGAGAAGTTGCTGTCCGCAAGTAGAAGCACCAGATACAGGACATTGCTAAAGATCCTCGCAGCAGAGAGAAGGTGGAGCGAAATAAAAAGGTTGCTAGAAATCGAAGAGGGCAGGACAATAAATGATAGAACCCTCTACGAACATCTGAAAAGACTGATAGATCTATCTATAGTCGAAAAGAAAAACGACTCATACATAATATCAGATCCCATCCTAAGAAAAGCAGCCCAGCTCCTCTAGTCAATACGATGATGCGATAAACAACCAGATACTAGATTCATAGAATATATTGTGTATCACAGATGATTAATGTGTGAAATTGCTTTCTTAGATGCTATGATAATGTTACATTGGAAAGCAACAGAATTCACAAAATAAACATGTTTAAACTTTTTAAATGTTCCATGATCTGCTTATTCTACAAAAAAACTTTTAAGCCAGGACATTGAAGTGTGTAGAGGTGTCTTTAATTGTTTTGGTGTTGCCTATTGTATCAATAGAAAATGCATTTGAAAAAGAGCTTGGAAAATGTGGAAAAAAGGTAATCAAAAAGAGTCTTCAAAGCTTCATGGAGTGTGGTAAACCCATCTACATGGTTCTAGGGTGTAGATGATGAAGGTGAATGTATGGAACCCTAGTTTGGAGTTGTTGTCTAGGGATGAGCTTGATAAGATAAAGCTTCAGAGACTCAAAGAGGTTGTCTACAGAGTATACAACAACAACCAATTCTACAGAAAAAAGATGAAAGAAAAGGGAATCACACCAGAAGACATAAAAACATTAGAAGACATCAAAAAACTGCCATACACAACAAAAGATGATTTGAGGGAGCTCTACCCATACGGCGCTTCTGTTGTGCCCTTAGACAGCTTGGCTGAGATTAGGGCTAGTAGTGGTACTACTGGAAAGCCTACAGTAACTCTTTACACTATGAAGGATATTGAGAATTGGAGTGAGGTTATGGCTAGAAGCCTTGTTGCAACCAATATAGTTAAAGGCGATATCCTTCTAATTGCATATAACTACCACATGTTTACAGGTGGCTTCGGTTTTCACTATGGGGCTCTGAAAGTTGGTGTAACAGCTATACCAGCTGGTGTAGGTTTTACACAAAGACAGGTGACGCTGATAAAGGATCTTGGTGTAACAGCAATTACAAGTGTTCCCAACTATGCTATTAGGTTGGCTGAGGTTGCTTTTGAGATGGGTGTAGACCCTGCTAGAGATACTAGGGTTAGGAAAGGTGTCTTCGGAGCTGCTCCGTGGAGCGAGGAGATGAGGAGGAGAATTGAGAAGATATGGGATATGCAAGCATACAATATGTATGGCTTGAGCGAGTTGTGGGGTCCTGGAGTAGCGATAGAGTGTGTGTATAAGAGTGGTCTTCATGTTTGGGAGGATCACTTTATTGTTGAGGTTGTTGATCCGAAGACTGGTGAGCCTGTGGATGTTGAGGAGAAGGGGGAGCTAGTATTCACAACACTAACAAAAGATGCAATGCCACTAATAAGATATAGAACAAGAGACATATCGAGAATAATAGACGAAAACAAATGCCAATGCGGAAGAACACACATCAAAATAGACAGAATACAAGGAAGAACAGACGACATGTTCATAATAAATGGGGTGAATGTGTGGCCATCTGCCGTTGAGGAGGTTATCCTCAGAGAGCCCCTTGTAGCCCCATACTACCAGATTGTTATAGACAGAGTTGATTCATTAGACAGGATGACTGTTTTGGTCGAGTCGAAAACAAAATTAGGCGAAAACGACAAAATTGCTTTGGCTAAAAAGCTTGAGTATGAGTTGAGGGAGGTTATATTGGTTACGCCAAAGGTTGAGGTTGTCGACCCTGGGACTCTGCCAAGATTCGATGGAAAGCCAAGGGTAGTTGTTGATAAGAGGGCGTTGTAGCTTTGCCAAAAAGAAAGACTATTCTTGGAGAATCTGGTTCAATAGCGTTTCTACTTGGTAACGAGGCTATAGCTAGAGGAGCTATAGAGCATGGCATTGGCGTTGCAGCAGCATATCCGGGAACACCGTCAAGCGAAATTATAGAGTCTTTAGCTAGTGTTGCCAGCGATCTGGGGATATATGTTGAGTGGAGCGTAAACGAGAAAACAGCTTTTGAATTGGCATACGCTGCTGCAATGAGTGGTGTACCAAGCTTAACAGCTATGAAGCATGTTGGTCTAAATGTAGCTGCCGACCCCCTGATGACAAGTGCTTATACGGGTGTCAAGGCGGGTTTCATAATTGTTACAGCCGATGATCCCTATATGCATAGTAGCCAAAACGAGCAAGACAACAGATGGACTGGTCTACATGCCTATATACCGGTTTTGGAGCCTGCCAACCCCCAAGAGGCAAAGGATCTGACATATCTTGGGCTGGAATACTCTGAGAAGCTGGGCCATCCAATAATACTTAGAAGTGTTACTAGAGTGAGTCACGCTAGGGGGCTGGTCAGACTAGGCCCCTTAAGACCCCCTAGAACGGTAGGTTCTTTCCCTAGGGAGCCACAGAAATGGGCTGTTGTGCCGGCACATGCAAGGAAGATGAAAATAGATGTTCTGAGGAGATGGAGAGAAATCGAGGATGTCTTTGCAGAGTTTCCATACAACAAAATCGATGATAGCAACTCAAATATACTTATTGTAGCTTCTGGCATTGGATACCTGTATGCTAAAGACGCCCTCAAAATTGTTGGTGTAAAAGCAAAGATTTTGAAAGTATCCACGCCAGTACCCCTGCCAAGAAAACTAGTTGAAAAGGCTGTGAATGGCATTGAGAAGATTCTGGTTGTTGAAGAAACCGATCCTGTTGTCGAAATGCAGCTAAAGTCCATTCTATTCGATTTACATATCGATGTAGAGGTTCATGGAGCTGACTATCTTGGTAGAAGAGGAGAGCTAACAATAGATAGAGTTGCAGAGGCAATAGCAAAAATAGCTGGTGTAAGCTGGAGTCCTCCAAAACCAATTGAGGTGCCTATCAATGTTCCTCCTAGAAAACCCATTCTATGTCCTGGATGCCCCCACAGAGCAACGTTCTATGCCTTGATAATGGCGGCTAGAGAGCTTGGTGTAGACCCTATATATAGTGGTGATATAGGTTGTTATAGTCTTGGCATCGACCCCCCATTCAATGCACAAGATACAATAACCAATATGGGTGGAAGCATAGGTCTTGCAAACGGCTTCTCGCATACTGTAAAGAACAGACCGGTGGTTGCAATTCTAGGAGATTCAACATTCTTTCACGCTGGGTTGCCACCCCTGCTAAATGCTGTCTATAACAGAGCACCAATGCTTGTACTTGTGCTAGATAATGAGACTACTGCCATGACTGGGTTCCAGCCCCATCCTGGAACAGGCTTGACGGCTATGGGAGGAAAAGGTAGGAAGATATTGATAGAAGAGGTTGCAAAGGCTATGGGGGCCGACTATGTGGATGTTTTCGATCCATATGATGTTAGAAGAGCTATAGAGTCCATTAAAACTGGACTCAAGGCTGCTATGGATGGTGGCGTAGCTGTTTTGGTTGCTAGAAGAGTCTGCTCGTTGCTAGCAACAAGACTGGGCTTGGCAAGAGACAGATATTTTATTGATAGCAACAGATGTGTTGGTTGCAGCGTTTGTACAAATATATTAGCTTGCCCAGCTATAGTTATCGGAGAAGGCAATAAACCACGTATAATAGAATCGCTTTGTAGTGGATGTGGCGTATGCGCCCAGATATGCCCATTCCAAGCAATAGCAAAGAGAGGGTAAAGATAGAAGTTGTTTTTACTGGCGTTGGAGGACAAGGAATAATCACTATGGGCACTATCCTAGGTGTTGCATGCAGTAAAATAGGTTTGAATATAATAACAGCTGAAACACATGGAATGTCTCAGAGAATGGGCATGGTGGACTTCTTTGTTAGAATTGGAGATGTTGAAGCACCTCTAGTCCCACAGGCATCGGCAGATATAGTAGTGTCTTTAGAGATGATTGAAGCGCTGAGATCTGTTAGGCATCTAAAGAGATGTGGATGGCTATTGGTCGCAGATATATATATACCTCCACCATATATAGAGAATGTTCCATCGAGAAAAGATATAGTTAATGTGCTGGAGAGGCTGCCAATAAACTCTATTCTAATCAATGTAGAGGAAATAGTAGAAAAACTGAATGATAGCCGCGTTGTTAACATGGCTATGCTAGGAGCCTTCATGGCTATAGAGGATGTATCGAAGATAATACCAGTTACACTGGTTGAAGATGTTGTTGAAGAAAGGCTCGGCCCAATAAATAGAGAGGCGTTTGGAATGGGGTATAAGCAGGCTGTGAAAAAGATAAAAGAGGGGGATTTCATTTCGAGATGTGCGAAAACTAATGTGTAAATACATTGATAATGAGTTTTTGAGGTGTTGCACGCAGAATTTCATTTCATCTTGATTTAGATACTATGCCATTCCTTCTTAGCATGCTCAATCCAACAAATAGTGCTAGTGAGATTGTTGCAGCTGGTATTGTTGGATGAATCCATGTGGTTCTGTACATATATATGTACCAGATTATTCCTGTGACAGCTCCTGCAATCATAGATGCTACAGCCCCCTCTTTACTTGATTTTCTCCAGTAAAGTCCTAGAACCACTGGTCCGATGAAACACGCAAAGATAGTTCCAAATGATGCACTAACAATGTCTATAATCAACTTGTTGTCTATTAAAGCTATTGGTAGTGGTAACAAAGCGAAAATAGCTACAGTAGCTTTGGATAAGCGTATCAATGTTTCCTCCTCTAGGCTTCTGTTAAGCAAGACTATATCTCTTATAACGGTATTTGAAATTGCGAGCACGGTCGCAGCTATTGTGGATAGCGATGCTGCTATTGGTGCTGAGAGTATTAGTCCTCTAATACCTTCGGGCACTATCAGCATCACCATATTGGGTATAACCCAGTCGCTATCCTTCATCAGTTGCGAAATTTGTTGTGGACTTAGGTGGGGATCTAATATTAGATGTGCATATATCCCAAGTGAGAATACTAGCATAGCATACAATGATATAAGTATAGGTCCTATGATCCTCCCTCTCGAAATAGCTCTAGAATCTTTAGCCGCATAAAACTGGAACAACAAATTGGGCAAGGCTATTTGAGCCATGCCTATAGAGAATGTTACGCTCATTATTAGTGTTGGCACCAGCCCTTTTTCCATTGCTGGCGGAGGTCCCATACCACCCAGTTTCAACCATAGCGTGCCTGGTTTGCCGAGTATCGTCATGTTCGAGATTTTCAACAGGCCATTGATAGGCCCTCCAACGCTATCCATAACGTATGTGAATGTTAGGGCGGCTGCAATGAGCATTAAGGAGCCTAGAAACAGGTTATTGATGACAGCGCTCCTCATCCCTCCTAACATAAGATATACTATAACCGGAAGCGCCATGAACAACAATGCGTAGCCATATCCTATCCCCAGCTGCGTAGCCAGCACTATTGCTCCTCCCTTGTAGACCCCGGCGAGATAAAAAGTGAATAGAGTTGCTATAACTGTTGACGCTATCATTCTCGCTAGCGTGCTATCATATAGATTGCCTATCAATTCTGGTATGCTTGCCGATTTAGTCTTCATCACATACTCATAGAGCTTGTCTGCAACAAGCATCCAGAGCAACACAGTCCCTATAACGTGCCACGCTGTTAACCAAGCTCCAAAGCCCAGGTTGTATAGATATGTTGCCCCGCCTCCACTTAGGAACGATGCAGCGCTAAAGTATGTTGCCATTATCGAGAATGATAGAAGCCATGGCCCCAGCGTTTTATTTGCAAACATAAACCCCATGAATGATTTGCTAGCTCTATAGCCTGCAAACCCAATGACTATGGTCAATACCATTACAGCAATCATAATTATTGAATCTATAGAGGTCATAAAGTCTTTGCACCCTTCTCGCTACGATCCTTATACACAGCATAGAAAAAGCCAATAACCAAAACTATGAGCGATATAGCATAGCCTAAGATAATAAGGGGATCTATATCCATAGAGTTCAGCCCCTTTCTAAAGTTGGCTATTCCTCAGACTTGATCACAACCCTTTTTGCCTTTCCATCGAATCTGGGTAGTGTCCCAGGGTCGACAACCTCAACCCTTGGCGTAACCAGTATAACCTCCCTCAGCTGTTTTTCAAGATCTTTGGAAAGCATTATCTTCTCTGCTTCATCAAGTTTTTTGGAGGTCTCTACCACTATGGTTAAGCTATCTCCTGAAGGCCTTTTACTTACTATTATCTGATACTCGTTGCCTACAAGCTTGCTTTGCATTAGCACATTTTCAATTGCTTGTGGATATATGTTAACTCCGTTTATTATGAACATGTCGTCTGTTCTTCCTTGTATTCTGTCTATTTTGATGTGTGTTCTTCCGCATTGGCATTTGTTTTCGTCTATTATTCTCGATATGTCTCTTGTTCTATATCTTATTAGTGGCATTGCATCTTTTGTTAGTGTTGTGAATACTAGCTCCCCCTTCTCCTCAACATCCACAGGCTCACCAGTCTTCGGATCAACAACCTCAACAATAAAGTGATCCTCCCAAACATGAAGACCGTTGTGATGCTGACAATCGATTGCCGCTCCAGGCCCGTAAAGCTCTGCCATACCGTAAATATCAAATGTCTCCATATTCCATATCTCTTCAATTTTCTTTCTCAGAGAGTCACTCCACATCTCAGCTCCGAAGACACCTTTCCTAACCCTAGTATCTCTAGCAGGGTCTACACCCATCTCAAAAGCAACCTCAGCCAACCTAATAGCATAGTTGGCTATTCCAGCAAGCATTGTTGTGCCGAGCTTGATCATCGTATATATCTGCCTCTTCGAAAATCCTGGTCCTATCGGAATTATTGTCGCCCCTATTCTTCTCGCCCCATAGAAGAATCCAAAGCCGCCTGTAAACAAGCTGAAGCTTGGTGTGATTTGGAGAACATCCCTCTTTGTAAGCCCTGCAGCCGCTAGGCTTCTAGCCATAACCTCGCTCCAATTCTCAATATCCTTCATTGTATAGTACATGAATATCGGCTCGCCGGTTGTACCAGATGTTGCATGAACCTCTACAACATTTTGATAGTCTGTCACCAGAAAGCCAAATGGCATATTCTCTCTTAGTTCTTCTTTTGTTGTGTATGGCAGTTTTTTGATGTCTTCTAATGTTTTTATGTCTTCTGGTGTGATTCCCTTTTCTTTCATCTTTTTTCTGTAGAATTGGTTGTTGTTGTATACTCTGTAGACAACCTCTTTGAGTCTCTGAAGCTTTATCTTATCAAGCTCATCCCTAGACAACAACTCCAAACTAGGGTTGTAGATCCAGCTATCAGGCATTTGAGAACACCTTAAGAATGTGTCTTGGTTTATTGACAAGTTGGTTGCTGTTATCCTCAGACATTGATTTTACTTTAACACTGTTTCTCTTAGTTGGTTCACAAAATCTATTTGTATACTTTATCTCCATTGGCGCATAGTTTCACCGAAGGGGTATGTATCTGTTTGGAGGGGTTTAAAAATGTTTTGTTACCGTTGATCGCAATATATCATTGCAGACTGTTTACGAGTTACATGAGGTCTATTTGTATAACTGCTTTGGGGTCTGGTTCAACCAATTTAAACGATACTATAGAGTTTCCATAGCTATGCAGATCAATGATGTTCTTCCCATTGTTGAGACTGTGTTGATCCTCGAATGCCTGTTGGCTTGGCAATCCAATGTCGTATTCGAAAATCTTGATTTTGTTGGGCTTGGAGGTTCTTATAACCATCTTAGCCTCTCTATAGCCAGCTAATGGTATTCCACCAAATGTTTTGTTGTCTACTTGCGTGCCTAGGATCTTTATCCTAATTGGTGGTGGAGGTGAGTTGAGGATGCTTGTTGGTATTGAGAATATTCCTCTATAGCCTCCATCTATTGGTTGTGCGTCATACCTGCTACTATTGGCCATAGTGTTGTATGCAAGCAGAATCTCGTCTCCAATGATCTCAATGCCTGTTATCCTTGCTCCGAAGGCTCCAACAATTCTGGCTGTCGGAGGGGTTATGTATACTAGCAGGCTTGGGGCTGCAATTGTGTTTGTTGCTAGGAACATCATTTTCTCAAAGTCATTTGTTGGTTTGACCACGTTTTCTGTAAAGGCATTGAATGCAACTAAGATGCCACCTCCAATTGGCTTGGCCATTGTTCTCCTAGCGTTATAGCCAGACTTGACAAAGTCGAACATTCTCACAAATTTTACACTCTCTATAGACTCGTCGATGGGGTTCCCAACGAATACCCCTCCTCTAACAAATAAAAAGAGTCTCCCATATGCTGATGCTGCAACTCCTGTAAGAGGAGACTCAACAGAGTCTCCATCGACAGACCTCTGCGCTATGTCACCGAAATAAAGTGTTTTAAGTTTGTTCTCTACGAGATCAATGCATTGGATGCCGCTGACCCCTTGCACCCAGTTCTCGAGGATATCAAAACATGCATGATCATATAATATAGAGCCCTTCTGTGCAGGTCTCGACGATAACTGCCTATAGCTACCACCTTTTCTATCAATTTGATAAACACCTAGGTTGATCATGCCATCTCCTCTAGCAAGCAGAAGCCTATCGCTTATCTCATCATATATTATCTCTGATACCTCTCCAACCCAGTCAGTTTCGTGATGCAAGCTCTCCTTCCACAATAGCTTTACAGAGTCTTCTCTAATGTCATATACATGAACATGGCTAAACTTGTTTACAAATGATATTGTTGCAAGAGACCCGCTCTCCCTGCCCCTATATACGGCAGGTGCATGAACCCACCCACCAAAATATAGGAAGTCATCAACAGCTTCAACAGCATTATAGGTGTCACCACCAGATGTTGGCAAAGGACCGACAAGCTCAAAGTTATACCTCCTCACATAACCTTCCCTAATATTAATGAAATTGGCTTTAGCCTCAAAAGCCACAGTATAGTAGAGCAAACCTCTATGATACCTCAAACCAAATATTCCACCACTACCCCACTCAGGTCCGTATCTAGGACCGTAAAACTCTAGCCAACTAAAATCCACATTACAACACCTTGTAAGGTTTTTCAATGAGATGTTTAGATTTAGAATATGTTTAAAATTTTAAGCAAAGATTGATAACACATTAGTGAAGATCACATTGATTAAAACTAGTGTTGTAGAAAATTCGGTTATTAAATCATTATTGATGTAAATTTACATCCAGCTAATTTACTTCCCCGACATGCGTACATTTTAATCCTGTTATTAGAATTTATAACGCTAGAATCGTCGAAGAACTCCATATAGGGATTGCATATGAGAAACCCTAGCAATACTTCAGTGTATGGTCTACTGAAAGCAAATTTCTTGAAAGCTGCTAAATTTGAGAAACCTGAGTATATTCCATGTAGAATAGTCATTTCATGGCCTGTTTTAAATACATATAGAGAGAAGATTATTGAACTAATTAAGAAGTTCCCACTAGCATTTCCCGATTACGATCCTAATACCATAAAATTTGATGGCGTGCCCGGCATTGTTTATGAAGATAGATATGCTGTCGATGTTTTTGGCACTGTTTGGAGGTTTAGGGTCAAAGGTCTTGGGGGAGAACCATATAGGTATCCTCTAGAAGATTTAGACAAGGTTAAGGAGTGGTCTTTGCCTGATCCAGAAGCTGGATATCCAATTGGATATGCAACCCCCAAGCCCATTATTCCATGGGAAGAGCTGTTTAGTCACTTTGACAAACTTAGAGAACAAGGTAGACTTGTTGTTTTTAGTCTTCACCATTTTCTATTCCAAAAACTAATGGATGTAATACCATTAAATAAACTCGTACCAGCCATTTATAAAGGCGATGAAAGGTTTGTCACGGCTTTAGAGAAAATAGCTAGTTATCAACTGGGTTTACTCAAAGTTGCGAAGAGATATAAAGGGATAGATGTTGTTACATTTTTAGAGGATTTAGGGAGCCAGGACAGCCCATTGATAAGACCCCAGCACCTCAGAAAATACTTCTTGCCATATTACAAAATGTTCTTTAGAGAGGTAAGAGACATGGGAGCTTTAATTTATTTTCATAGCGATGGAAATATAATGCCACTTTCAGATATAATTTTAGAGGCTAGACCAGATATAGTGAATATACAAGATATTGTAAATGGTGTAGACAACATCGCTCAAAAATTTAGAGAAGAGGTGTGCATAGACCTGGATATAGATAGAGAACATCTTATACCTTATGGAACAAAAGAAGAAATATTGAATCACATTAAAAATGCTATAGAAAAACTAAATACATCATCAGGAGGACTAATGCTCCATATAGAAGTTTACCCACCAACACCACTAGAAAACATATTATACCTAGCTGAAGCATGCTACACCTACTGTTACTATATGGCAACATAACCAAATAGTTTTATTATGATAGAAAATTTTTGTATTGCCTATCTATCAAAGAGTAGAAGATTATTGAGAAAATTAGCGAAGATGCCGATAGAACAGCAGTGTATCTTGCTGAATTCGTTAACTTAATTATGTATCCATTGATTATGGACGAAGCTATAGTTGCAATACGTGATGCTAAGTTGTATATAGAGCCGTATCTTCCAATGAAATTCGGAGGTATAATCTCATTGATTATTGCCCAAAATGATGGGCTTGCAATTCTGTATGCGATTAGAGAAAATGTTACAGAGATTATTCTGATTATCGGGTTGCGGAGTAAAGCTGATAGCAAGAGTGTTATAGCAGATGCTGCCAATCCTATGTAGATTACAACTATTTTTCCCTTTAAACCACCTGTCTTATCAGAGTAGAGCCCTGCCATAACCTCAACGACACTTCCTAGAATCGCAACAAGTAGCATGTACAGGACGAGGTCAGCATAACTAAATCTTAGATCATTTAATAGATATGTTGAAAGCCAATCAACTATAAAACCCCATGCATACATAGCAAAGAAGAATGCTAGAAATAGTGTTAGTAGCATTTTGACGATATTAGCGTTTCTGAATCTATTTTGGGAGTTGCCGAAGTTTTTCTTGCTAATTTTTCCTATGCTTACATATTTCTTGGTGAAATTCCTCAAAACTATGTATATAATTAATGTATAGGCAAAGCCTATAGTACTTGCTATGATTGTTGCCTTTCTCCAATTACAAGCAAAGAACATTAGTATGTATGTTAATGCGAGACCTATTATTGACCCTATATCGTAAAGAGAAGTTGTATATCCATATCTGAGCCCAGCTAGATATATCGATGTTATTTTTGCACATATAGGCCAGATAAACGGCATTGTCAAACTAATTAATGTTCTGAGAACAGAAAATGTAACCACATTGCCAGTAAAAGCTATTAACAGTGTTAGTATTGACTGAATCCCCATAATAAATGGTATAAGCCATGTAATATCAATTCTATCTATACTTCTCCCAACAATTAATACACCAATAATTGATGCCAATGTCCATATAGCCATCAAAATACCTGCAAAATCATAACCAATATGAAGATCGTTTATAATAGCAGGTAAAGCTGTTCCAAATAATGCAAATTGTATAAAAGATATTGTTGTTATTCCTAGTAATAATAATGGTAAAATATCCAAGATCATTGTCACCAAGATTTGATTTTCTAAAAGCTAAAGAAAAGGATATAAGTTTTATTTATGACAATCATTACATGAAAGCAATAGATTTGCCAATATCAATTTGACAATAAAAACAAATTTACAATAACGTCTTTTAAATTGTATTTCAAATATATCTTAGCTAATCATTTTTATCTCTGCTAAAAAGCAACATTAGTAAATATAACAGGTAACCTTAAATTTGAAACTCATAGTCATAATTCAACATATAGATACAGTATTGTAAGCATCAATGAAATAAAGATGGTTAAGCTATTCAATAAACCATCATCATATCTCTTCTTTGTAAGCGATATCCTCCTATTTGTGAAAGGCCAAAACAAATATATTCCATCAGCGGTCAACGAATCCGCTAGGAGATGCGCAAGCCCTGTGGAGAGAAGTATCATAAACAAGTTTTGAAGCGGGTGGATAAGCATATTGAATCCTAGGAGTTGTGCAAAGCAATAAAACAATAAGACGATAGCAAAAGATGCTATCAAAAGACTAGAAAATGAGTGTGTATACGGAGTTCTTCTAAATCTCTTATGACCCAAAAAACCATCAATGAATCTATTCATAAACATTGTTGCAGCAATAATGCTGAAAAAGTTTATGAGAAGATTATCTGCAATGGGAAAAGCTTTAGATACCCATAGGCCAACAGCTAATCCAAAAACATCGTGAGCACTTCTCTTCATTGCTGTTCCCATATCTTGAATGTTTGTAGAATCATATAACCATTTGTATTAAAATCTAAGGTAATAAAGAAAGATGATATTGGATTTCTGATACTAGATATGCATCTGAACAAAATATCTCATAGGTTATGAGAGACTCTTTGCATGTTTTTCTTACATAATCTCTACCTAAAACCTCATTTCCATGTGCATCTCCGCTAATAGTTTCAAGAATCTGTTCACATAAAAAATTGTGTAGATGCAATGTTTTTAGGTTGGTGATGAGTTTACTGCTAATAGACATTGGTCTTTACTTGACCTGGGCTGTTGATGCACATAGCCCGCTATTCATAAGATCTCTGTGAACCTTTATGAACTCTTTTAGTATCGTAGATCTAAATTCCCTTGTTTTCACATTTGGAGGAGCTTCGGCAATGAGCAATACTATGTAGTATTGCTTATCTATTTGCTCCTCGATGTATAGTCTATAGCTCTTTATAATCATCTGCAATCTTCTGTGAAGCTCATACAAAACATTGTCTGGGTTGCAGAGTACTGGAAATTCATATCTTACTTGAATTGTTTTACTCTCCTCTGATTTCTCTATCACTATGCTGTTGAGGAGTGCTGTATTAGAGATTTTCACTATCTGTCCATCTGCGTCAAGTATCTTTGTATATATGAAGCCTATTTCAAGTACCTGCCCTTTTAGGCTTGGAATCATATAGTCTCTACTAAAGAACTTGTATGCAGGGAATGCCAGAAGCGATATCGGTATGTTTCCAGCAATTCTAACAGGTTGACCAGGTTTTAGATATCCAGACAATAGTATTAGAAGACCTGAGAAGAAGTTTGATAAAACTGGCTGTAAAGCTAAACCTATTATGAGCCCTGAAAATGTTGCACCTGCAAGAACACCCTCGCCACCAATACCCAAAGTTATGGCTAGAGCTAAGATTAGAAGGATGTAACCTAAAACCAAAACAATGTTTCTAATAAAATAAGCCTCTCTAGAACCTTTAAACACTATATGTACCGCAGAGGCAAACAGCTGTATCGTTATTACTCCACCAATAATTATAAATAAAGCAGTGAAAATGCTTCTGTATGTACTATAAAGTTCTGCAAGTTCTTTTGGAAGATAGTTCATAGAGGCCTCAAAGACCTTTATGGCAATTGCCATTACTACAATAACTATGAAAGCGATGACTATTCTGTTCCTAGCCTTCATCGCCTTAAACCACACAAAAGCTTTTGTATCAAAACCTCTTATACATAGAGTTTTAAACGCATTGGTGAATTAAAAATGGCTTTGAGTTTATGTAGAGAATTAAACAAAAATCTGAGTGTTGACGATAACGCCAAAAGCCTTGGAATATTCGTCTCTTACACAATTTCATGGCTTGAAAAAGAAGTTTCTCTAACATCGTACCCATTTGAGGATGATGTAAAGAATCTTTTGAATTTTCTAAAGAGCAGATACTCGCTGGAGAGCTTGAAAACAGATCCCATTGTGAGGGCTTATAGGGACTTCTTCTGGAGGATAGGTATAGATCCAACTAAAACAAGACCTGCTAGCGAGGCTCTTGTTAGAAGGGGTTTAAGAGGCTCTTTTCCAAGGATAAACCCTGTCGTCGATGCTGGTAACATTGCATCTGCATACACAATGGTACCGATTGGGATATATGACTTGGCGTATGCTAAATACCCATTTAAAATAACTATTAGTAGAGGTGGGGAGATTTTCAGGCCTATTGGAGGTGGCGAAGAAAAACTTGATAAAGGTGTGCCAATACTCGTGGATTCTAATGGTTTGGTTATGCACATATATCCCCATAGGGACAGCATTGAAACTATGGTGAGGGAGAGTACGAAAGAGGTTTTAGTTGTTGGAGCTGGTGTTCCAAATGTTGATGTAGCTCTTGTTCGAAAAGCAGTTGAAATGGTTGTGAAGCTACTTGAAAAAATTGGTTGGAGTTGGTGTGGCGTGATAGAACTTAAATAAGTTTCAACTTTGCATAGCTACTGCTTCACTATCCCTCGTTCCCTTAGTACATGCTCAATATCGGCAATAACCTCTTCAGCATTTCTAGAGGCATCAATTTCTGCTAGAATACCTTTCTTTCTATAATACTGTATAACAGGCTCAAAAGTCTGCCTATAGACCTGGTATCTTGTTCTGACAACCTCTGGCTCATCATCTTTTCTTCTAACAAGCTGATGCCCACAAACATCGCATACTCCAGGAACCTTTGGTGGTCTCCACTTGATGTGGTATATGGCACCACAGTTGGGGCAAACAAGCCTGCCTGAAACCCTCTCTACTATGACCTCTACAGGAGCCTCGAATAAGAACGCTACATCGATGGTTGTTATCTGATCAAGAGCCTCAGCCTGTTTAATTGTCCTTGGGAACCCATCTAATATAAATCCTCTTCTACACTCGGGCCTCTGGAGAACACTTTTAACAACTTCTATAACAACCTCGTCTGGTACCAGCAAACCTTTTTCCACATACTGCTTTATCTTTAAACCGAGCTCAGTTTCCTTCGCAATTTCTTCTCTAAATATGTCGCCTGTTGAGATATGGGGAATACCATATTTTTGGTTGAGCATTTTTGCATATGTTCCTTTCCCAATTCCTGGAGGCCCTATGAAAACCAGTCTCATTCTGTTACACCATGCAGTATTTCATTGAGAGGAAAATATATGTTTTGTTATTCATGTATAAACTATACATTAATATATTTATAAACCTCTCTTATTGTATCCAAGTATAGGTAAAAGTACAATGAAGGAAGGGTTAGAACTTTTATTTAGACCAAGATCGATTGCGGTAATAGGCGCTTCAAGAGAGCCGACAAAGCTTGGATATGCAGTTTTAAAGAATATTGTTGAAAGCGGATACAAAGGAAAGGTATATCCGGTGAATCCACATGCCGATCAGATAATGGGGTTAAAAGCATATAAATCGGTGCTTGACATTCCGGATGAGGTTGATGAAGCAGTTTTCGTTATACCAGCACCAGCAGTTCCAAGTGCTCTAGAAGAGTGTGGTAAGAAGGGCGTTAAATATGCTGTAATAATCTCTGCGGGGTTCAAGGAGATCGGTGGAGAAGGTGTTGAGAGGGAGAAGAGAGTTGTTGAGATAGCCAAAAAATATGGCATAAGAGTGCTGGGCCCAAACATACTAGGTGTAATAGATACCCACACACCATTAAATGCATCATTTGGTCTAACACCTCCAAAAGGAGGTATAGCATTCGTTTCCCAGAGCGGAGCTTATCTAGCTGCAATAATCGACTGGTCTGTTAAAACTGGAATAGGATTCTCAAAGATTATTAGTCTTGGTAACAAGGCAGATCTTAACGAAATTGACTTTATAGAGTATCTAGCAGAGGATCCAGCAACAAAAGTTATTCTACTCTATCTCGAGTCTATAGCAAATCCAAAGAAGTTCATAGAAGTAGCATCTGAAGTTGTGAAGAAAAAGCCTATACTACTCATCAAGGGTGGGATGACCGAGGCAGGGGCAAGAGCAGCACTAAGCCACACAGGGTCTATGGCTGGCGGGCCACTAGCTGTGCAAACAGCTATGAAGAAAGCTGGTATAGTGCTAGTATCAGAGCCTATAGAGTTCTTTGACTCAGCAATAGCATTCTCCTTAATGGAGAGCTTGCCAGGTGATAGAATAGCTATTGTAACCAATGCTGGTGGACCAGGTGTTATGACTGCAGATCTGGTTGCTTTGTCAGGCCTCAAACTAGCCCAACTATCACCGCAAACAGTAGAGTATCTGAGATCCAAGCTACCGCCAATGGCAGCACTAAACAATCCAATTGATGTTATAGGCGATGCTAGGTCTGATAGATATGAAGTTGCCTTAGACGCTGTTCTAAAAGATCCGAATGTAGATGCCGCGATAGTCATACTCACACCACAAGTTGTTACAGAACCTGAGAAAACAGCTGAGGTCATAATAAACATGCATAAGAGGTATCCGCAGAAACCAATTCTAGCGGCATTCATAGGAGGGCCAAGGGTTGAGAAAGCTATTGAAATGCTCAAAGCTGCTGGGATACCTGTGTATGAATCTAATGATAGGGCTGTAACGGCTTTAGCTATAATGAATAGATATAGAGTTATGAGAGAGAGGGTAATGGAGATAGCAAAATCTGTGAGTGAACTGGCCAATCTGCCAGACATAGATGAGAAGTCTGCACGGGCTTTAATAGAGAGTGTTAGAAGCGAGGGAAGGAAGGTTCTGCTAGAGGTAGAGGCCAAGGAGCTGGTGAGCTACTATGGCATACCCGTTGCAACAACAAGGCTTGCCAGGTCAGAAGACGAGGCTGTTGCCATTGCCAATGAGCTTGGATATCCAGTTGTATTGAAGATAGCCTCCCCAGACATTATACACAAATCTGATATCGGTGGAGTAAAACTTAACCTCAAGTCGGAAAGCGATGTTAGAGAAGCGTTCAGGGCAATAATGGCAAATGTGAAGAAAAATGCTCCACAAGCACAAATATACGGAGTGGTTGTGCAGACCATGGCTCCAGCAGGAAGAGAGGTCATAGTTGGTGCGGTAAAAGATCCGCAATTTGGACACATGATAATGTTTGGCCTTGGAGGAATATACACAGAGGTCTTCAGGGATGTTTCATTTAGTTTAGCGCCTATAACAAGCTATGAAGCAAGGGAAATGATTATGGAGACAAAGTCATATCGCCTATTAAAGGGCTTCAGAGGAGAGAAGCCAGCAGATATAGAGGCTATTGTCAATGTCTTGGTTAGGGCAAGTAGACTGGTCATGGACATACCAGAAATAGCTGAAATGGATCTAAATCCGATATTTGTATACGAAGAAGGTAAAGGATGTAAAGTAGTTGACGCTAGAATTGTCCTAGAATAAGGCAAAACATTTTTCTATTTCTTCATTGCTTCTCAACATGCTTTTTAACATTTGTTGATGCATCATGATTTATAGATAATGCAAGCTGTTCATTTCCTGAGTTTACTCAACAGTTTTAATAGTTCTCTGTCCCCCTCATAGTCTCCTGCACAAGTTGCTATAATCCCATCAACAATATTCTCAAGCCTTTCTGCATAGGCTAAAGCATTTTCTATTGATGTTGTTGGGCTCCACCCAATTCTTGCAAGTGTCTCAGCATTTCTAGCTGTTTTTATTAAGAAATATGCATAAAGCGGTGTGCCCAACTTTTTCAGCTCGGTCGAGACCTTCTCTAGTACTGGGAAAGTCTCGTCAGTTAACCTCATAAAGAAGGCAAAATCCCATCCAGTTTTAACCCTGTTAACCATATCTTCAAAGCCAAATTCTTTCGCTCCATACCTATCTCTCACAGGCCTAGGGGATAATAGGCAGCCAAGCTTGACACGCTTCAACTTTATTTCCTTCCTTAGAAAGTCTCTTGCCTCCTCCGACCTCCTCCAATATCTCCCTGCTAATGGCTCGCCAAACTTAGGCTCATCACCAAAGGTGAGAACAAGTCCATCGAGACCAACAGCATCAGCAGCTAAAGCCAAAGCCCCGACCTCCACAGGTCCTTTATAATTCAATACGAAGATTGGTATAACAATTTTATCTGGGTATTTAACCTTCAATACACAGCCAACAGCAGTTCCGCTGGGAGCTGGTACACCAGCAGCACTATCTGTTATATTCCAGCCATCAACAAAATCCTTAGTCTCTTCAGCCATTTGGAGAAACTTTCTTGTTGGTACAAATTCATGTATTATCTTCACATATCTCACCGAACGCTATAGCAATGATTCCACTATATAAATTTTTAACATTAAAAAGTGAGTTGCATTTTTATGTTTGTTACAGCAAATAAAGTTTTGTCATTTTATTAACAGCTTTTGTTATACTCATTCATATTTAGATAATGAAATAAATTTTACATGAAAACTTGTGATGTTTTAATCTACAAAACCAATTTTTCTAGCAATGGACCTTGCCGCCACAACCGCCTTGCTGTTTTTAGGCAACTCTAATAGGGGTCTACCTTCTATGCTATGTCTAAGAATCATATCGTCCTCTGGTATAGTTCCAGCATATTCGTAGCCCAACCTACTAAGATTACTCTCCACTTTTTTAGCCATGTCCTCTGTTAGCCTATTTCCAACAACATAGAATTTCTCTGGATTTATTCCAACCTCTTTAGCCACGGCCATTATCCTCTCAGCTGTTTTTATACTCATTGCTGATGGGTCTACAACAACTATCAATGTATTTACATGTCTATCAACTCTTCTATTCAGATGTTCCAAACCTGCCTCCATATCCATTAATACAACACTATAATTATTTATTAGATTCGTTAAAATTGTGGTTAAAACTGAGTTTACATAGCAATAGCATCCCTCCCCCTCACCTCTCCCCATAGCTATAAAATCAAAATATTCTGTCTCAACTAAGCAGTCTCTTATAATCCAGTAGTTAAGTGTTGAAGCTTTGTCAAACCCTGTTAATGTAAGCTCATCTAATTTCTTTCTAAACTCCTCAACAACATCCCCAATTGTTTTAACTATCCTCAATCCTAAAACATCTGAGAGATTTGTTGCAGGATCTGCATCAACAACCAATATATAGTCGTTACTCACATTTTCTATGAGTATCTTTAGTAGCAGAGCTGTTAATGTTGTTTTTCCAGATCCTCCCTTCCCTGAGATAGATGCTATAATAGGTCTTCTCATCGATTACCACCAAATATCTACATAGTAGTTTTTCTCCACGGCTTTATCATCTTGCTCCTCCTCCACCAGGTTGGGAACAACTCCTGCTTTCCTGGCAGTACAAAGCCAGCTTCGTATTCCTCCATAAAATATGGATCTAGCATAAGTTCTATAGTTGCAAAGTTTCTAGCTATCTTCTCAGCTGCTTCCACATAGCCTCTAGATAGTGTTGTTAGTATTGCTCCTCCAAGAGAGCCATTGCCTATATACACAATTTCTGCATTTGGGAACTCTGGTATCATCCCAATAGCAATTGCGCTATCTATGTTGAGGTATCTTCCAAATGCTCCACATATGAAAACACTTTTAATTTTGTGCACATCTAATTGCATTCTCTTCATAAGGATTGATATTGCTGCACAAACAGACGATTTAGCATCTATAATATTATAAATGTCTTTTTCCGTGACAACAATATCTCTTCCAGTACCAGATTCTGCAGCAGGTACAATCACATATTCATAGCCATCAGTACCTTTTCTAACATATTCAGAATCTATATCTCTGTAGAATTTGCCTTGAGCATCTATAACACCATTTATAAAAAGTTGCGCCACTAT
Organism: Ignisphaera sp.; assembly: GCA_038735125.1. NCBI lineage: Archaea > Thermoproteati > Thermoproteota > Thermoprotei > Desulfurococcales > Desulfurococcaceae > Ignisphaera > Ignisphaera sp. The sequence goes on along the minus strand of JAVYNU010000005.1, from coordinate 73,805 downwards.
ATCAATGTAGCCAGAACCGCATATGCCAATAGGCTTCACATCGCCTATAACCCTATATCTAGCCCTCAAAGTTTTTGGATCTATTTCAACACTTTCTATGGCTCCTTGAACAGCTCTAACACCACATCTAAGCCCCCAGCCCTCAAAAGCTGGTCCAGCAGGTGCTGTTGTACCCATAAACCAGTGCTTACAGCCCATAACAACCTCTGTATTTGTTCCAATATCTATTAGAAGAGCCGGCTCATCTCTGAGATGAATATTTGCTGTAATGACATCTCCTACAACATCTCCACCAAGGAATCTCCCAGAACATGGCAATACATAGACAAGGGCATTTCTATTGACATTCAACCCTATTTCAAAAGCTTTTAATATATATGGTTTTGGATCTATTTTTACAGAAGCTTTAAATGATTGTATCAATGGTTGTGGATTTAAGCCAATAAATAGATGTGTCATCGCTGTATTGCCCGCTACAGAAACATGAAATATACTATTCTTGTCTATGTTATGTCTTTTACATAGTCCATCTATCAATATATTGATTGTCTCTACAACAGCTTTTTGAAGTTCTTTAAGCCTTTCACCGCTTAAAGCATATGAAATACGGGAGACTATGTCTTCGCCATACATCATCTGCTTATTGAATTCCGAGTCAACATCGACTACATTACCAGATGCTAAATCTATTAAAGCTACAACAATTTTTGTTGTTCCAATATCTACAGCAATACCGTAAAAAGTATTACTTTCTCTAACGTCAATTACAGAATTGTGCATAGGGTCTATAAAGGCTATTGCTTTACCAAATCTCTCTAAAACATCATTTGCTTTTTTAATCAAATTCGAATCCATTTTATAGAAAGAACTTAACTTGACAATGTCAAAATAGTCTGAAATGGTTTTTGCAACTATAACAGGCTCTAAATCAATTTTCGGTAAAAGAACGTGGGATAAAAGTTTGGCTTTTCTAAACTGTGTTTCAGGAGGTATGAAAACCTCTATATCATCAACAACCCTCGCCAAACATGCTAATACATATCCTTTACTAATCTCATCCTCGGAAAGAAGTGTTTTATCTGTTAACTCGAAATCAACTTTACCTTTTACAAAAACTTTGCATTTCCCGCAGAAGCCCCTGCCTCCACAAACACTCCTAATCCCTATACCAACCTTCTGCACAATCTCAATTATCGTTGAGCCTATAGAGGCTTCTGCAACAATATTAAATTGTGGAAAAAATACCTTAACTTTCTCTTTGCTCACCGAGGCATATCACCAACTGTGTTTCAAAAGGTCAAGAATTTTATTGAGACAACAACTCTTTTAACTTATTCTCTGTCCACATCTTCTCAATAAATTTACCTATTTCGCTAGAGTCCACAGGACCTACAACAACTTTCCAACCTGTAGCATCTTCAACATCTCCTGATACCCTAGCAGCTTTACCAGGTATTATCAAGACTTTGTGTCTAACCTTCTTATCTAGCTCTGAAGACTTTATAACCTCTGCAACCTTCTCACCTGTAAACTTTCTTGCAGCAACCGAGACATCTACTGCTAGCCCTTCTGTATCTATAACAACAAGCCACGCATTAACCTTAGCTTTTTCAATATCACTTAAAACAATGCTATATGTCAAAGCATAGTTTGTTGTTACAATAACAGGCGATTTCTCATCTGGCTTCCCAATCTCTCTAACACCAGATGGTACAGCCACAGGTTTCCTCGGATCTGTATATAGCTGGAATCTCCACATGACCTGTGGCAACAAAACCCAGCCATCAATAGAGTGCATAATCAACAAATCTGCATACCTGGTCATGAGTAGTGTTGCTAATATTGCCTCCCACCACATCTTATCCATTACATCGCCTTCTAGGCTTGACCAAACCGATATTGGGGTGCCTATAAGGGGATAGCCAGCATATTTCCACAAATCATAAACAGCTTTGTATCTAAGCCACGTAAATGCCTTGACCGTGTATGCAAGTCCATTAACACCTATGAGCGTTCCTGGGTCTAGAGCTAGATCACTTATTCCAAATCCCTCACTAAGTGTTTTAGCTAAAGATACTAACATGTCTAAATCACCTGGAGATGCAATAGCAAGTGGAGCTTCATATCTCTTTGCCAACTCCGCCATCTCCCTCCAATTATCCTTTGTTGCTGCATATATCAAAGGTCTATGCTCTTGGGTAAGAACATTGAAGCCAGCTTCAATAACTGTTGGATTTAGGGAACAGAGGATCAGTGGCAGTGTTGAGTTTTCAGCTACTATCTGAACTGTTTTCGCGAATTGCTTTGGATCATTGGTAACAGACCTAACTGCTATTAGATCTAGCTTAAGCTTTCTACCAACATATTCATATTCAAATTTCTCGATAGCTTCAATTCGTTTGAGTATCGAATCTCTATCCATAGAATCGTCAATGTCTATCGCTATTGCAGTTGGATTCATATATCTTAGCTCATGTCTATACAAAACATATTCTCCACCAATCTTAACAACTCTCTTTGGGCTTCTCAAAACAATTTCTTTTACAGGTGGTGAGAGAAGAGCCTTTAGCTTCTCAAGATTCTTAGCATAGCTTTTATCTTCTATGAGAGGTGGACACTGCTCTAACGTGGTGTCGAAGTTTATTAGCTTAACAGCAAAAGCCATGCAGTTTGGCTCTCCACATTTACCGCAATTCGTTTGTGGCAATAACTGGTAGATTTCTATAGGTGTTGGAGGTCTCCAAGGCATAGATCTACACCACGGGAAGTTTTGTTGAAAGCCATGACAAAGCCTTTTCGGGGTCTCTTGGCTTTGGATCTGAGAAGAGGTATTCTCTAAGACTCTTCAAAACCTTCATTGTAAGTGGGTGTAGAACCATGAAGTAGTCAGCACCTGCAAGGAGGCAAATAACACATGTTAGCGTTTCCCACAGAGATCCTCTAACCTCTTTAGGTCCCCAGTAGGGATCCATTGTCATCCATGCCTCCCTAGCACCCCAGGCATTTGCTGCTCCGACATTAAATGGGTGTTGAAGTAGCTCATTGCCTAGAAGCGCTGCCAGTCTTGATCTCTCCATGGTTGTAAATCCATATTCTGTTCCATAACCAATGCCACCTATGTTTAGATCAAGCAATATCCTGTTTCTGGGTATCCATGTATACACCTTTCTATTTATCTCCTCAGCTTTCTCAACACTCATAGGGGAGAAATCTATCACAACAGCGTTTGTCTTTGCTATGTTTGGACAAACCTTCTCTAACGCCATATCAAGATTTAGACTGTTTATAACTAAACCCTCACTGGGAAAAGCATTTGCAATAGCGTTGAAAACCTCAATATCTTTTTCTGGATTGCCACTACCACCAACAACAATAGGCGTTTTAACTACTTGCAAAAACCTATCAACTGTCTTAACGGCTTCTTCTGCAGAAGCATTCTTTAGCGTGGGATCTGTACTAACAAGGTGAATATCTATAGCTTCTGCACCAAACTTTTTGACCCATACCCTAGCCCACTCCTCTGGATTATCTAAAGCATCTCCAAAAACCTGTCTAACAGCTCTAGGCAAACCAATTTTCATATCAAATGTGTCTCCTCCGAAGGCTGGTAAATGTGGTGGCTTATAGCCTGTGAGATAATAGTATGGTGGAAGCTCATGTCCACCTAAAACAAATGATGTTTCCCTGGTTCCCCCCTCACTTTTAGTAGCACCTATTTTAACCTCAACAACTTTTCCAGTAAAATTCGGCTTCGGCTCCTCAAAACCTATCCTCATCAATTCTACAACTTTCTTTCCAACAATCTCAACAGTTTTAGCTATAGCTATGGCAGCTTGGGTTTCCGGCTTCGCTTCAGCAACTTTTTGCGGAGGTGGCGTAATTGTGATTGGAATTGGTAACGTCTCTATGGCTGATGATGGAATTTGCAACTCTACTTCATCAAATGCAAGCTCTATGTTGTATAGCTCTACAACACCCTTTTCAAGTGCTTCAGCAATTTTTGCTAAAAGCCCTGCAATCTCTGCATATCTCTTCGACTCTTCTTCATCATTTTGTCTCTTTCTTAATTCATCTCTATCTCTACTCACTTCTTCTCCACCTCACCTCTCTTTATAACCATCTTCTCAATCCTTATTTTAACACCCTTCAAAACAACATTTATTGGAGGTCCTCTAGGCTGTGTTAATTGGGTTGGAATTGTCACTGAAACTGTTATTCCACCTGGCATGGGAATTGTTACAGCTTGTAGGTTTGCAGGAGCCACAACAGCTGGTGTTGGCTGTGGTGTTACTTGTGGTAATTGTATCGTTGGTGTTGGCTGGACTTGTGTGAGTTGTGGTGGGGGCTGTACTTCAGCAGACTTCTTTTCCTCTTCCATCTTCTTCTCAGCAGTCCTCTCCTTCTCCAGAATCTTCTTTGCTGCTGGATGGCCTTTCTCAATGAGAAACTTTTTAAGTTCGTCAACAGTCTTAGCCTCCTTCTCAGTAGCTATTTTATCTCTAAGCTCCGGGGGTATGGCATCTAATACACGCTCTTTTAGTTCTGAGGTCATCCAGACGATTCTCGTCCATCCACCATCTGCTTGGAAAAGCTTTTTACTTCTAAGATATAAAAGCCCTATTCCCTGGAATCCTGGAACCTGCTTACCACCTCCAACAGTATCTGCTATTTGACTAAATCTTAGACCTATAGGTGTTAACCCTCCATAGCCTCTATTAACAAGTCCAACTGCGTCTAATTCAGGTATGTAGAATGTTGCTATTTCGAAACATCCACATATAGTTGGCGGATATTCAAATAAAGAATATAGCCTAATCCTCTGTATAGCCCCATTAGAAAGCTTTTTAACAGCTTCATTAACACCCTCATACTCTCCAGCTACAGGATCTAGGCATCTCCCCTTTGGCACAGGCTGTATAGGACCTTTGGGATCTATTTGCGATGCAACTCTTGCATCGAGCCATGATATAGCTCCACATGCGGATGGTCTTTCCGGTGTAATTATGCATGTATGTGTTGGTGCAAATGATTGGCAGAGTTTACATGAATAAAATGTGTCTACATCCTCATCTCTAAGCCCTAGTGCCCTTCTATCCCTCTCCTCATAAACTTTTATAGCTTGCGGATATAGAATCTCAACAACTTTTGCATCTGTTATGAAATATATTCTAAGCTTCTCTATTATTGGAAAAGCTGATTTGAAGAGCCTATATAAAGCTGTTCCAATGTATCTAAATGAATTCAAGCCTTTTTGATAAGACCTCTTACTTACCCTAAGCCAAATCTCATATCTCTGATTGAGATGCATATATCCCTGAATATAGTTGCTAAACTCATGGATACGCCTCTCAAGAACGCCCTCAGCTTGGGACTCCAAACCCCTTCCAGCAGCTTCAAATATAACTGCATATTCATAGCTCTTCCCCTCACTCATCTCATTCAAATCTGGCCCAACAACAACAATCTCTCCATCTTCAACCTCTTCAACTGATTTAACCAAAAACAACTCAAATTTATATTTAACCTTTGGACCCCCAAGCTCAACAAACATCTCCGGGCCTCTAACCCTCTGACCCTCATATTGGGGACCTACATCAACTGGTATATCAGAAAACATCCCTTTTTGTGGCGGAGGCGACACTTTGAAAATCTTTATTGGTATATTGGAAGGTAGTTCAATTCTCTCAATTATCTTTAGGGCTATGCTACTAGACATAATTACCACACTCTAAAGCCACAATTATTTCTGCGCAACAGATTTAATGTTTTCAATAAGTTGATTTAAGTTTTTGTACCATATTGTAAGTGGTAGTGAAGGCAATGTCCATGTGGCATTTGGTTGTGCATATGGATCTAGAGATAGTGTTTGGATTTCTGGTTTGTAGTGTTTTATGGAGTTTAGAAGTAGCCAGCCATAGGCATATCTAAAGCCTATGAAAATTGCTAATCTGCATGGTATTAGACCTTTAGATATTTTTTGTATGGCTTCTAGAGGAGGTAGGATTTTGTATTCTCTGAATCCATTATCATCAAGTTTTTTAACAACATAAGAGCTTGATGTTATGATGGGGCTTTTCAATGCTTTTGCCATTTCAATTACATGTGTGATGACGTCTCCAACAGCTTTCTCTATTTCCTCTATGTTAGATCCTATCAATATTACTTGTTGACCCACGAATTTCCTAATTATTTCAACTGCTTTAGAGGGATCCATTACTAATGTAGCTTTTATTGGACCAGGTGGTATGTCTCCTTTAAGCCAATACTCAAGTGCCATTTTACGTCACCTAAGTCGGCACTCCCTTTCTTCTCAATTCATACTTTTCCACAATATCTCTTAGTAGTGTTGGGTTTGCTGCAACAGTTCTCTCTTTCCACCCAACTTCTTTGAGATAATCCATAACCTCATCTCTATATGTTACTGGTATATCCCCTTCGGTTCTAATGTACAGGTGTATATCTGGTGGGAGTTTATCTGAGCCGTAGAACTGTTTGTACAGAGATATGTAGTTTGTTAGTTTTATTGCTCTCCCCTGCGGGGTGTCAGCGGGTCTTATGCAGAGTTTTGGAACCATAACCATAGCTTCTTCGAGACTTTCGGCTGCATAGAATAGGTGTAGTGGTGCTGGATCTAGCCTAACCTTCTCACCAGTCATTGCATCGTATCCTACCCAGCTCTCCTCATCTGTTTCATCCCCCATAAGCATTCTTCTGTATTTAAGTCCGTGAGGACCAACTATGACTGGTATACCTAGCCTCCAGAAACCTGATGCTATTGCAGCTGCTTTCTGGCTCATAGCACCCCATGCAACTCCAACAGCACCAACTCTATTGAGTATGTAGTCTGCTATTTCAGCATAGTTTGCTCTTAAAGGTAACTTTGCAAATATGTTTGCAATTTTTATTACAGCTCCTGCTATATGTGCATTTGCAACACATGAACCGACATTGATAATTCCACCAGCTTCAAAGATGCCTGAAAACTCTTCATATGGTGTCTTGTCCTCCTCACTCTTCATCATGGCTATTGCCATAGCTGAACAGCCAGAAGCTACAACGATGTATCTTCTAGAGGCAAATTCCCTAGCCATCTTAGCAACATCATTAAAGCTATCAGGCCAGTTAGCACAGCCTACAAAGGCTACAACACCTGGTATGGTGCCAAGGACAATATCCCTTCCAACAGCTCTAATCTCAGTGTCTTGTATAGGTCCTCTACCAACCCTAACCTTATACCTCTCATTTAATAACATTCTCTTTGCAGAGGCTAGCATGAGTGTTAGCACTGGTATTTTTCTTGGACAATCATATTCACATCTTCTGCAAGCGAAACATTTTTGGTAGAGTGACGCAAGCTTGGTTAAATCACCTTTTGCCGCCAGAGCCATTGCAGAAGATATTGGGAGGTTTTGAGGACAGTTTCTCTCACAATTTCTACACATTGTGCATCTCTTTGCATACTCTACAACAGCTTCCTCGTTCATTAAACTCAATTTATATTTAGCTCTCTGTGGAGCTATTTTCAAAGCTGTTTTAACAGCTACTTGAGCGGCTTTATCCTCATCTAATATTAGTGCACCTGGTATCTTTCCTGTGACAAGTTCCTCAACAACGGAGTCTGGGTCTGCGTGGGTCCTATCTGGAAGTCCTCTCATCGCCTTATCTGATGTTGCTATTAGTATAGCTCCTATATTCTTAACCTCCTCAAGAATGTTAGTATATATGCATTGCTCATCAATTACAACAACATCTGGGATGCCTGTTCTAATAAATCTTAGCTGCCATGATATGGGCCCAACAATTTTAGCTCTCTTCTTCTCATATCTTGTAAGGTCGTGGGCTGTGCAGCAAAGTCCGCAAACCTCGACCTTGTCTCTAATGCCCATAGCCTCTAGATAATCTATTATAGCTGTAGATGGCAATACATTATGGCCTATCACAAGGATAACTGGTTTAGATGAATCTATAGTTCCAATACCAATGTCTACCAAAGGTGCATTAGGATCTGCTTTGGGGAAGCCTAGAGAGACTATTTGGGTTACATCAGCTATCTCAAGTGCTACATGATCCAGCATTCCAAGGTGTAAAACCTTAGATTCATAGTCTATCCAATCACCTTCCTGACCAGTATGAACACTGGCAAGCGTTTGAACGATCTGCCTCTCAACATAGTCTAAAACAATCTCTAAATCCCTAAGAGTTTTTGGTTTAACACCTGTGACAAGTCTTGTTATAGGCATCTCCACATAAACTTCTCCGCCAAGGTCTATGGAAGTGTCTTCGCCAAACTCCTTCTTGAGCTTGTCAAGAAGCTCTCTAGCATGGCTAGCATGGGTTGATGCGCCAACGGCACAAACAAGTGTTACTAACCTAGATTGCTGCTCCGATAGATTTAATCCGCAAGAGCCCCTTTTACCTCTTGACAAGTCACATCTTCCATATGTACACAAACAACAAAGATCACAATATGGTAGATAGAGAGGTTTGTATCGTCTCAATAGAGTGTGGTCCCAATGGCGCAAAGATGCTACTGTTGGGAATGGTGTGGGGCCAGGAGGCTCCTCCCATTCCTCAACAACATAGCCAATACTTATATCAACACCTTTAACCTCTCCAATAGAAGTCTTAATTTCATCAATTTTAAATCTCACGTTCTTAAATGGAACACTCATAAAACTACGTCACCAAAGGAATTTTGATGGCCTTGATCTTTTAAGCTTTTACCTCTCATTTTAAATGAAACATATTCAATATTTTATTTTTTAATTCTTTCAATGAGTCGATAGCTGGCGAAGATTGCTTATAGTCTAGAAGTGAAACCCCATTGTAATCGGCTTCAATAATAGCTTCATCAAATGGTATCCAATGAAATATCTTCTTACCTACACTCTTCTCGATATTCTCAATTTCTTCAATACTTCTAATCTTATTTGCTATAACCTCTAGCCTCTTTACACCAATATCTTTTGCAAGCTTCTCTATCTTCAATGCAGTATCTAGGGATTTCATCGATGGCTCTACAACAGATAAAACGAGATCAACACCTCTAATAGCACCTCTACTCATAGGCTCTAAACCCGCCACCATATCTATTATCACCACATCTTTTCTGCCGAGAACAAGATGCGATAGTAGTGCTCGTAAAAATGCATATTCTGGGCAAAGACATCTTGTTCCTCCTTTCTTCACTTCACCAAGCTTTAAAACAGTTACATTATCGGGTCCTTTAATACCAAACCTCTCTATAACATCATCGACCTTTGGATTTAATCTGAAAAAACCGTCTGGTAAAAGGGTTCTAGACTTTATAAACTCTTCCTCATCGAATAGAATAGGCGCTTTGTCAGCAACATCTCTTGGAATGCCAATGGCTATAGCTAAGTTAAGACTCGGGTCTGCATCAACAGCTACTACGCTAAAACCATCTCTTCCAATAAGCCTAGCAAGAGTTGCTGCTATAGTTGTTTTTCCAACACCACCCTTTCCAACAACAACAATCTTCATAATAAAAAGCCTTTGGCTTTTCCTTTAGTAGCAAATCCCTACTTAATCTTTCTAAGCACAACCTTATGTCCAATAAAATCTATGCTCTCAATAACAGCATTATCTATTTCATACCTCTTACCAGAGATATCGATAAATACATACCCACCGTTTTTTGGAGTCATCGAAATAGCTTCTTCAATAACAAGTTTTGTTTCATTACCCTCCTTCACATAAACCTTTGATTCGCACATAAGATTCGCCAAGGAAAATTTAGCTCGATTCAAAATTAAAGTTTTTATCGAGTTTTAAGTACAAATATTAAAATCCTCTATACATGGTGTCTAATTGTTTTCCTGGTATAAAGCTTTATAACTCATTGTTCATAGTTTTAGACTTTTGTGATTATATGGCATCTATTCTATTATCAGAATATGTTGTAAGTTCATATGGATGTGTTAGCAGGTATAAGTCTTTGCTTGGCGAAGCGTATAGTATGGTCTCAGCAATCGCTAAAGCACTTCAGAGAAGTGGTGTAAATATTGTCATTACTGTTTCGAAGTATCTTTCAAATTGTTTTAAAGGCTCAGTAGCTGTTGTTGAGGGTGATTACATTGAGTTTGTTAGCAAACTGAGTGTACATTTTGATAATGTAATTGTTATAGCACCTCCAGTGGAGCTTGTGAAAACAGTTGAGAGAATTGGAAACAAGTTTCTGGGTCCTTCATATGACGTTGTTAAGAGACTTTCTCATAAATATGAAACTATTCTCACATTAGATAAATGTGGTGTTAAAGTACCTTACACAAGGATTTTATGCAGAGGAGATGATGTTAAACAAGTTTTAAAAGACTTTACAATGCCTTTAATTGTGAAACCTGTTGTGTTGGCCGGCTCAGAGTGTGTATTTATCGCTAGGGGCGTGGATGACGCTATTAAATATTCTCAAATTGCTTTTGAGTGTGATCCAACTGGTTGCATAGTTCTGCAAGAATATGTTGATGGTGTTCATGGGAGTATATCAGCTGTTTTTAATAATGATAGAGTTGAGCTCTACAGTCTTAATTTACAGTTGATACTATTGAAGGGTAATAAACTTGAGTACAGAGGGGGCATACTACCAATAAGAAATACAGTGTATAGAGGTTTGGCTGAGGGTGTACTCAAAAAGCTTTCTAATTGCATTAATGGGCTCAGAGGTTATATAGGATTAGATGTTGTGTGGAATGATAGTGGTATGTATGTAGTTGAGGCTAATCCAAGGTTCACAACATCTACTATAGGAATTGCTGAAATCTACGAAGATTTTGGCTCAGTTCTTCTAGGCTTTAAGAAAGTTGGTGGTGTCTACTTGGGGGATATCACAAATGGTTATATATACATAGCTAAGAATGACAAAAGTAAATCGTCTCAGATTTGCCCGGATATCAGCGAAGAGACTCCCATGCTTACTGTGAGAAGGTATAACACTTTGAAAGATGCTATCGGGGAAACAGATTATAAAATTATTGAGAAGCTTGCTTATAGAGTTGACAAGGATCTATTTTAAAGCATGCTCCATTAGCATCACAAAACATGATTTTCACTAAGATAGCTGGATAATGCTTGACAATGTTCATATCAGCCCATGTTATATCATCAAAACTATTCTTACCTAACCTCCTCATCATCTCCATAGCGTTTCTCCCCAGGCCTGACCCCATATACTTTTCAACTTTTTTTGAAATGAATAGAATCAATGGTAATTCCACATTTGTGCAGCTACATGCTACTGGTGTTGGATATTCTTTAAAGAGTTTTCTAAACCTCTTTCCAATGAAATAACCAATAGCACCAAAGTCTATAACACCTCTAATTTCTGATCGTCTTGTTGAAAACACCATTCCCCTTAACCACCTTGGCTTATAACACCTATCAGTATCAATTATGAGTATGCAAACCCTTTTCCCAATCTCCTTGTATATATCTGAAGAGATTTTAATTGCAATGTCGTTTGCCTTTTTTAGTGGTAGAGAGACGTATTTGTATGGAAGATTAGAAGCATCTATCCCTGCTTCTGACAATGGCTTAAAGAAATGCTTCAAACCCCCAATTTTTAAGGCAAGTTTTTTATGTGCAGCTATAGCATTTATTGGCATGTTGTTTAATAGATATATTGTTTGAGGAGATCTAAAGATGTAGCTGAATAGCTTAGCCCACATAGTGTTACACAGCTTTGTTAAAAGAGTTGATAGCGGATCCAATAATATTGAGTTCTCGTCATAGATATTTCCAGTGGCTGTAGAGATAGCCTTTTCAGAAATGACAATCACATCTCCATTATCTACGTGTTTGCCAAAGGCGTTGACAATCTCATTCACTATATCTGTACCTGGATACCAATAGCTAAATGGTTTTCTCAAAAATATTAAAGTTATCCTATACCTAGTCACAAAACTTGCTACCTTCTAGCCTTCTCAATAACGTATCTAGCGATTTCCTTGGCTATATCAATTTCTTTATGAACTTCTTGAAGCCCTCTCCACCCCGGCTGGCTATTAACCTCTAATACAAATACCCCAGATGGTAAACGAACTATGTCAACTCCTGCAATATCGCATTCAAGAGCTTTAGCAGCTTTAATGGCTACTTCCTCAACATCTGGATCTAGCTTATCTATCTTCACAGGTATGCCACCTCTAGCAACATTTGTTTTCCACTGGCCTATTGGTGCTTTCCTGTACATAGCTGCTAAAACTCTGTCACCAAGAACAAAAGCTCTTATATCTTCTCCACCGTGCGGAAGAAACTCTTGAATATATGCCACATGTCTAGTGAACGTCAGTGTTCTTATCACCTCCCACAGGATGTCCCTGTCTCTAATTCTTGCTCTCGTGCTTCCATGGCCTCTAGATCCGAACATGGGTTTTACAACAACATCGCTTGTTTTAAGCATTTCAATGGCTCTCATAGCTAGAGAGCTTCTCTCAGTAGCTACAGTTCTTGGAACTGGTATTCCATTCATCTTTAATGTGTAGAGAGATCTGAACTTATCAACGCATTTCTCTATAGCCGAAGGCTTGTTGAATATAGGTAGCCCAAGTTCTTGAAGTGCATAGAGGATATCTATTCTGAAAATAGCTTGGTCAAGACTGACACGGCCAAATGGTCTTACGACTACGGCAGAGAGCTTTTCAGTAATATCTATGTTATTCACATAGAATCTGGGTTTATCATAGTCAAGATAAGCTATGATATCTCTAAACCAAAATGTTTGAACATTGCATCCAAGACTCTTAAAAGCTTCTATTAAATGCGATGAACTCCAGCTTCTAGGGTTTCTAGTAATTATGCCAATGTCCATAAAATCACGTTACAGTTAAGAAATGGAGATGACTAACCTAATATTCGCATCTATCAATCAAACCTCTATGAATAGCTGTAGCAACAAAGGCATATTTTACTCCAAGCTTCTTCAAAAGGATTATGTCATTTAAATCCCTTAAACCGCCACCAACACCAATATCAACATCTTTACATATATCGATAATGTTCTTCAGAGTTTCTACATCAAAACCTCTGGCTGTGCCAACTCTATCAAGAAATAATGCAATAACCATTTTAGTATTTCTATTGCACACTTCATTAGCGGCTTTAACAACATCTATCTGTTTATTTTTAAACATTACTACATTGCTTTTCATGTCCAAGCTAATGGCTCTACCGCTTAAAACATCTAGTTCATTGGGATAAACAAGATATTCTGTTCCAATTACATAGACAATATTATTGTTATCCTTCTTTGCAATGCCATTTCTACCAATATCAGCAAAAACTTTGAAGCTGAGATTTAGAGCCGCATCTAATACACCTTCGTTACTCCCCCTACCGATTATAGCATCCAAATCAGCTATATAAACACCTCTACAGCCAAGTTTTTTAAAACCATTGAGAACATCTATAGGGTTAGGAGATGATGCAACAACACTTTTAGAAAGAGGCTTATACTCCTCTCTTCTACCAGCTACAGCATGGACAACAACACCATTCATAATATCAATGACGGGAACAATTTCTAGCAACATTTTACTCTCTACCCCTTATGAGAGTTTCTTTCTACATGGTGTCACATTTATTTTGTGCTGAGGTTCCCCTCCTCACTATTTAGGGCAAGGTTTCCAATTGTAGTTAATAGCTGAAAATGGTCATCAATTATTCTTCTCAATTCATAAACAAGATTCCTAGACACATGCCCACCTCTACCACCAACACAAACAGCACCTCTAAATCCAATAACATCAAATCCAAGTAGAACAGCATCCCTTATATGATCTTTTTTTAGTCCACCAGCAATTGCTGTAAGCAAATCATTTTTCTTTGCTTTTTCAACAAATTCCTTTAAATAATTTTTTGAGAGTATATCAAATGTGGATAAACCATTTTTTGAAAGGGTATCTATCATAACACCATGGGCTTTAGAGCTGGTTGCTATATCAATCAAGTCTAGAGGGTCTATAACCCCCCACTTCATGTAATCTGCATAGCCTACAAAAATAACCCTAGATTTGCTTGAGTTTTCCATAACCTCTCTAGCTATTTGTGATGCTTCTTCATAATTTCTAACTGCAAATCCCACTTTGATATAGTTGACCAAACCATCGATAGTTGTTGCAACATAGCCTATTTCAGGCGCATACCTCCTAATATCACCAATAGCAACGCTTGTTTCCCTTAAGCCATTGACCAACCTAATAACTTCTTTCACAACACCTATTCTGGGAAGCCCTAAACTACCAGAAAGAGGATCTTTAATATCTACTATATCTGCCCCACCCTCTATAGTGTCAGAAACCTCTGAGGGGAGGTAAACCGATATTAAAAGCTTTGGTTTGCGCATTAGTGAAAACACCAAACAGCAGTCTGGATTTGTTGTGTGATTTGAAAATAGATTGAATAGATCATTATGATTTGATAGCTGTTGCAGGGCTTTAGATCTGGATTAGATTCTCTTTTCTTCTTGCTAGATATCTATAGGAATTGTATATGGTGTACGCAGCTGGAAAGACCTCCTTAGCCGATTCGATTGGTCCATAAAGCAGGAAGTCTGCGCCTATGACTAGTGTTGCTATGTTTGAAGCTATTTCACATGCTCTATAGCCCTCAACGCCAAATCTCTCTTTAAAAGCTTTTCTCTGTGTCGAGACAGCATTATGCGCTCCACTGCCAACAGGGAGACCATATCTTGATTTAATTTCTATCATTGTTTTCATAGCTACCGAAAGGCTTGGTATATCTATTACAAATGTATCTACAAGAATTTTCTCGATGCCATAGTTCAAAGCCTTAGTTAATATGGTTTCAAGATTCTTTATCCTGGCTTCAACATCCATGATCTTATCTGTATATAGTAATGCTATAGTGGCTTTAACACCATATTCTTGGAGAAGCTTATACTCCTCATCTTTTGATTTCGCTGTTAATGAATTATATATAACCCTATCTATAAACCCAGCTTCTTTTGCATATTGGAACCCAGATCTCATTATATTTATATCTGGAGAGTCTATAGATATAGGCATTTTAGTTATGTTAGAAACAAACTCTAGGTATTTGACCATAGCATCAGGAGAACCTGCAACGACATCTATCATAGCCGGTATTTTTGTTTTTGAAGACATCTCCTCGACTAATTTTATCAACTCCTCAGCTTTAGATTTATCGAAAACACCTTGCTTAGCGTCAGCAACAATTTTGTGTCCATGATAAAATATTGTACCTATTAGCACAGGTGGATTCTCGAAGCCTGTTCCACCAAACTTTACTCCACTAATTTCGAAAACCTTTTGCTGTGTTTTATAATTGAACATGGAGATAGCCCAGGATATCACTATATTGGCTATGCTTAAAAGTTTAAATGAATCTATTTTAAATGAGTTTAGGCATGTATCTATTCAAAATATATTCAGGATCTTCTCTAAGCGTCTTCACTGCTTTTGGAAGGTATTCCATAACATCATCTGGTGTTACACCATCTTCCCCAAGTTCATCAGCTGCCAAATCACCTGCAAGGCCATGTAATAAAACAGCCATTCTTGTTGCATCGCCTATGTCTCTATAGCCAATACCATACATAGCTGCGATCGTGCCTGTTAGCACGTCTCCCATGCCTGCTTTTGCCATTCCTGGATTTCCAGTCATGTTTATGTATATATATCCATCTGGTCTACATATCAATGTGTGGGCCCCCTTCAAAACGATATAGCTATTTATATCTATACAAATCTTTCTTAAGATATTAATGGGGTCTTCGAGAATCTCTGATGCCTTTAGTTGTGTTAGCCGAGAGAACTCGCCCAGATGTGGGGTTATTACTGTAGGCGACTTTCTTTTCTTTAACACCTCAATGTTTTTAGCTATAGCTGTTATACCGTCACCATCTATTATAATAGGCTTTTCAACAACACTAACAAATTCTCTTATAAATTCCTGAGTCTCTGCATTCAATGAGGTTCCAGGGCCTATGGCGATAATGTCTATGTCGAGTTGCTGAACCAGTTCCAGGAGTTGATTCAGATTATTTTTCGCTATACTACCCTCAGATGTTTCCTCGAGTGGTATAAACACTATCTCACTATTTCTAGATGCTATATATGGCACTATAGACTTTGGTGCTGCAAGCCTTGAGTACCCACCCCCAGCCTTTAGAAAAGAGTATGCAACATAGTATGGAGCTCCATAATAATATCTAGCACCTGCTATAGCAAGAAACTTTCCAAAAGTTCCCTTGTGCCCCCATCTTACCCTTTCTGGGGGTTGGATAGGATAGTTAAGCTCAACTCTTATATCATTTGACTCTAAAAGCTGTGGTGGGTACGAAAGCTTCGAGACATAGAGTTTTCCACAATAATAGTATCCTGGATAAAGTATGTTCCCATATTTTGGAAGCCCAAAGGTAACAGTATATGTAGATCTTATAGCAACTCCATATACCCTCCCATTATCGCCTCCAATACCAGATGGTATATCAACGCTAACCACAGTCTTTCCAAGCTTATTTATAGCCTCTATAACATCTCTTCTAAAACCTGTTACCTCACCCCTCAAACCCACACCAATAATTCCAACCACAAAAACATCACAATTTCTAGCAGTTTCATAAAATATCTTAACATCTTCATCACTTTGAATAATCTTTATAGGGATTCCCACAGCCTTAGCAAGCTCAAGATTCTTTTTAGCAAGCTCAGAAGCTTTCGAGGGATCCCCAACAACATATACCTCAACACTACATCCAGCAGCATAAAGTCTTCTTGCAGAGACAAGCGCATCACCACCATTATTACCTGTACCGGCAACAATACAAAACCTCTTATTAAATAAACCAATCTCGCTAGCTATCAGATTAAATATAGCTGTTCCAGCATCCTCCATTAGAAGCTCATGGGATATTCCATAAACCTTAAGAGCCTCTTCATCCAATCTTCTCATCTCGTCAACGCTACAAACCTTTAGCCTTGGAGGAATGTTTTTCAAGATAAAAACACCCCCAAGCTCTTCTAATAATTTTGTGTCTCACCTTAAATTTAAAGCTGCTAATACCAAGATAATCATGTATGTGAAAGTTTACTAGATAGGCCCTAGAGAAAAATGATTATAGAGGTAACTGGTATCGACTATGGATACTCGCTTTACTACTCCTATCTACTTCCACTATTCGAGATAGTGCCTACCGAGAACGGATTCATATTTAAAAAAGTTATAGGATTTTGCAATAAAATTGAATGTGTTTTTCATAGAGATTCCCTAAAAACTGTTTGTGAAGTTGATTCTAATTGTATTGAATACTTTAGGCATGTTCTTGGCATCAATAGTAGATGGGGCTTCAAGGAATTATGTAAAATTTATGGTTATGAGGATTGTGTTGCCGAAAAAATAACGCTGCTCTATAGTCCTAGAGACGCCAAGCTCATATTCTATGCCATACTATTATCCAGAAACACAGATTACTTTATTAACACATTGAGATGGTTCAAAGAGCTTATGTATACAAGTGGTATTAGAGATGGTTATATAGCTAAGCAGTTTCTTGAAATCAAGAAATATGTTGACGAGCTTTTCAACAGAATTGAAGACATATATGATTTAGCTTTATCGTTACTCAATCTAAGGTATGTAGGTTTAAAAACAATCTCGGCATTTCTTTTACATGCCTTTGGATTAACAGAGTATGCCCCTATTGATAGGCATTACACATGGTATTTATCAAAAGCCCTTCCAGATTTCAAATCCATGCAAATTAGAAAGGAGGTTTGTATTAAAAACAAGTTGAATTGCTTTAAATGTCCCTATAGAGAAGTGTGCTTATATGGCATTGCAAAAATTTTTGGTAAACTTAATGGATATATACAATCATTGGCATATCTATCAAGAAGAATCTCTATGGTTAGAAGCATGTTAGAGGAAATCCTTATTCCGAAGAGATATAGAGATATTAATTCTTTAGAGAAGATTGTTAAAGTGATTATCGAAAAAATTGTTAGAGATGTCGAGGAGAATGCAAGGCTATGACCCTTTCAAACTTGGTGAGGCAGTTAAAAGAGATGTTACTAAGATTATTGGCAATATTGAAATGAGGAAGTACTACAGGTTTAGAGGGGGGAGGTGGTATGGGGGAATAGCAACAGGAGATGTAGTGGGCTGTAACCTAAGATGCAAATTCTGCTGGAGCTGGAGATTTACACACCATGCAGACAAAGGCGAGTTTTATGGTCCTGTTGAGGTGTTTGAAAAACTTTCTGATATTGCAAATAAGAAGGGATATACATACATTAGACTTAGTGGAGGTGAACCAACACTCTCATTTAATCATTTAATAGGGGTCTTAGAGCTTTTTGATAAAACAAACCACATATTCATTTTAGAAACCAACGGACTTTTAATAGGAAAGGAAAAAGGCTATGCAAAAGCTCTTGCAGGTCATAGAGTAGTTGTTAGAGTATCTTTCAAGGGTGCCACAAAAGAAGAGTTCCATATGTTAACAGGAGCTAGACCAGAGTTCTACGAATATCAATTCAAAGCATTAGAAAACCTCGTAGAAGTAGGCTTTAAACCTGGAGAAGATGTTTACCCAGCGATAATGCTTAGCTTTAGTACAGATGAATCCTATGCGCAATTCAAAAAGAGGTTAAAGGAGATACACCCAAGGTTTTTAGAGTCTATAGATGAGGAATATGTTATTCTATATCCTCATGTAATAGAAATTCTAAGAAGAAATAGATTAAATCCTCGAATAGCCTACACACCTGATGATATACCTCAATACATGATATAATTACCACATGAAGATACTGCTATCTGTAGCGAAAATGAAAAAGTTTATGGATTATACACCTAGCTTCAACCTAGCAGTTCTAGCTGTACAGTTTCCCGCCTACAGTCTTTATAGATCCGTAGACTGGTTCATCATTCAATTTGGGTGACTTACTTCTACCAGCGCTTTATGAACCTTACTAAATAGTGTATTTTATGTACCTCAGTAAGTTATTTTCGTAGCCTATGGCCTTTGCTAGTCGCTCTATCAGATCTGCCACCTCTTTTTCATATGCTTTTTGAAGTTCAGACGTTTCTATATAGTGGTTTACAAGTTTTTCTCTTAGGAATCTTTTGTCTCCTTCTCTCAATGCTTGGAACACATAGAAGTAATGTCTAAATATATCTGCCCTTGGATTTCTATAACATTCAGAACAATTCTCATATTTTTCAAGAAGTTTCTCGAGTTCTTTCGAATACAAAGCTGATCTAGATTTGATGACATGTTTTAGATGATCTATTACACTATCGTATATCTCTTCATATAGTCTTCTCGTTTTAGAGCCTTGTGGAAATCTCGACATAACCTCTAGGAGTAGTTGTATGAAAACACCAGACATTTTATATTTCACCATACCTTTGGTTGCTTGGCCGACAACCCTCCATATCCCAAACCCTTTGTCAGAATATGGATTATGGCCACTACCAGAATGGATAGATATTAAAATGTTGTTTGAATGTAGTAATATATGTGCATTTCTTAAATAGTTATATAGCTTTGCAACATCACTGTCATAATCCTCTCTTTTCTTAAATCCTATATTTGGTGCTAGGAAATCAGGATTTACGCCAATTCTCTTTAACTCTAATACATAGAATAGAACATCCTTCAGATCCGAAACTTTGGGTGTTTCATCAAATGCTATTTCAACTCCAAAAGGCTTTTCATTATACTTCTCGATTATTTCCAATATTTTTTTAACATATTCAATGCTTTTCCAGTATTTTAAGGCTAACCTAGCAAGAGAAATTCTATCAAATTTAATTTCAATTTGTCTATCATCCCCTACAAATGTGAATGTCTTTAGATAGCGTTTTTCAAGTTCTTTTCTAGTTTCAAAGTCTATTCTGTTTTCATATAAACTCAAAACATCTTTATCATTTAAAGAATCAATTGAATAGTCTATAAGTTCACATGTGTCTATAGTAACAAAATCTACCCCACCAATCTTTCTAACCTCCTTAAATTCCTCCTCTATATACTGCATAGAAAACTCTATTTCAGCTTCACTTAATGGCTCTGGAGTAGGGGCTCCAGCAATTTTCTTAAGAGCTCTTTCAACACTTCCAAGAATTGCTACATGATCTGCCTCAACCTCTATAACCAGACCATGTAGTGCACTGTATTCTCTACTTTTGCTAATGTATTCTTCTATCGATGTTCCAGTATGGCCAAAATAAAAGAGTTTGGGATCGTTGGAATATATGAAACTTGATGGCGCAGTCTCCCTATTGAAAGATAGCATGAGAGTTCCGGCAATATTCAAATATTTAAATGCTTTCAACATTGGGGGGATGACAATATCAGGGATTCTAACACCAAATGCTGGTCTAGGTAGTTTTTCCAGATACATGGTGACACCTTTCACTGTTAGTAGGGCATAAAAACTTAAATTTAAATCTATTTCACAGTGTATAAGAATTGTGGGGATTGGCTATGTTGTATGGTTATATAAAGAAGAATGGGTTTGAAATTGTAACAAAGTTTCCTTGGGAAATAGGGATAGTGTCATTTATGGTTTTTCCAGAACTTATGAAGACGTCTGAAGGTGCCTCAGAGAAGATCAGGGTTTTATTAGAAGACCCTTACTTTGATTTATTGGAAGTTATGATTATAGATGATGTGGAGTGGAAGAAAATTAGTGAATTGAATAAGCTATATGGAAAGAAATTTGCATTAGGTCTCCAACCAGTTGTCTTAACAAGAGGTGTTAATCCTAGTGCTGTCGATGAAGCAGAGAGAGCGAGAAATGTTGAGGTTCTGCTTAGAGAGGTTAGAACTGCTGGTGAGAGAGGCTATAGGGCTGTTGGCATTTGTTCTGGACCGAATATCGAGGGCCCCGAGAGGGAAAAGGCGAAAGAGGCATTGGTCAAAACTCTAGTTGAGCTTGGTAGCGAAGCTGCCAGGTATAGCATGAATCTCTATTTGGAGACATTTGACGTTGTCTGGGATAGGAAGAGACTTGCAGGCCCTCTGCAAGAAACTGTAAAGATAGTTGAGAAGGTGAGGGAACAGGTAAAGAACGTTTATATAATGTGGGATCTAAGCCACGCCCCACTGCTAAATGAATCCCCAGAAATGCTGAAGTCCTATCCAGAGTTTATAGGTCATATCCATATAGGCTGTGCAAAGAAGATAGGGGATAAACTTCTTGACACTCATCCAGGATTCTACAGACCTGGAGCATTGAATACAGAACATGATGTTGCGAAACTTCTATCTGTTTTAAGCGATATTGGCTATAGAGGTGCTATAAGCTTTGAGGTAAGGCCAGAGGAGGGCCAGCATCCATTGGAGGTTGTACATTCTGCTAGAAGTGTGCTTTTACGTGCTTTTCAGCTCTATCTTCAAGCAGGAATATAATTGAGTAGTATACATTAATCCACAGTAAAGTTTTTATACTCAAGCCTCATTAATTCCAAAATTAAATTAGCTTTTGTGTGTAAGGTGGGTGTATGGGAAGCAAGGTAGGTAAGGAAACTGTAATTGACATAGTTAAAAAAATGGAGCCTGAGCCTCTTTCACTACCTATGCCTCCTCGAATCGACCATGCTGACCATATAATTAAAACATCTTTAATGGGCTGGACAAAGCTTGCTGCGGACCATATACTCCACCCACAGTTTGCAAAAATTGCGAAGGAGGTATTCTCTTCTCTCATAAGAAGAGTTGAGCATATGCTGAAAAGTGAAAAGGTTTTAGACCATTCAGGGAAGCTTAATGAAGAAGTTGTTTTAAAGAGATTCAGAATCTATGACACTCTATTCGAAATCATCTTTAATTTGAGTGGTGCCGAAAGTAAATGGGCTGGTTATGGTAGTGAAGATGCAGAGAATCTCATTAGGTATTTGACTAACGCCCTTGACTATTTCGAATCTCTTGAAAGACAAGAACTTGGAGAGCCTGTGATAATGGAAGCTGTGATAGATATGCAATTAAATGATTTGATGAAGATTAATAAGGGTAAGAGTCTTGCTGCGAGGGTTGCTCAAGAGGTTTCAAAGAAAATTGATAGAAGTTCTATAGCTAGAAGCTACATCAATGCTATGGCTAGTCAAATAAGAAATCTATTCTATAGAAAAGCATATGAAGCTGGTTTATGCAAATTTGGAAACGATTATGCACTAGGGCTAAGATTTCTAAGGCACTTAGGATTTGTACAGGTATCCACAAATCCCCCCTTAGCAGCTGTTGCATACAACGATGATCCAGAGCTTCTAGAGAAGTTCAAGAAGTATGCAAAAAATGTTTTAGCTAAAGAACACCCAGAGTGGTTTAAAGAGCCCGAGAAATACGCTGATGACATTGCTATGGAGGCTACCAGATTTGCTTTAATGGACAACTTCTACGTGTTTAGAGTGCCATTCATACTCTCCAAATATCACGATGGTCTTGTTAGCTATCAGCTAAACCCACTTATAGCAAATGATGTTGAAAAAAGCGTTGAAGCTGTTAAGACATTTGTTTCAAGATTGGAGAGGGACTTGGGTGTATATGATGAGTATCTTTGGTGGGGTTATAACGTACCGGAGAAGGGTAGGGCAAATCTTGTTGTAAAGGTTGCAGCTGCTTATCCAGCTGCTATAGATATTGCTGAGAGAATCAACGAGATGGGTGTTGGCCAAAACATAACTGTTAGCTTTACAGTTTCCCAAGAAGTTGTAATCGGTTTTGCAGCTATAAGGGGAATGGCGAAGGCTATTAGAAAGGGTATTATACCAACACAAACATATGATACTAATATGGGTGGTAGACTAGAGGATCATTTGAGAGAGGAGTTTGCTGCGCAACTTCTATTGAAAGCAATGGAAAGAGCTGATGAAAGTAAAAGAAATGCTGTGTTAGAGAAGCTTGCTAAGGGCCTTGGAGTAAAGGATAATGTGTGGCAAGAAATGAAGAAGAAAGACTTGAAGAGCGTTGCAAGCTTCTTAACTAGTAGAAGAGTCTTGGGTAGAAACCTACTGAGAGACACATTTATAGATGCCTTGGTTGAATTGGGCTTGTATAAATCGAGAGAAGATGCATTGAACAATCTACAGCCTATAGAAGAGGCCTTGAGGCTTTCAGGCACATTTGTAGCTCAAAGAGTATACGAAATAATGTTTGCTCCATGGAATAGAGAGAAGTGGATTAACTACCTAATCAGAGAATATGGATTAACAAGAGAAGAAGCAGAACTTGTTATGGACAGAATAGACCTGCTTCCAGCATCAAAAAGAAAGCCTATAGACACCCTATACACATTTGCATCTAGAAACATGACAAACACGGAGTTCCCAGACCACCAACTAAGTGTAACTGAAGAGGTCACCAAGAAGAACATTGCATTAGAAGATCTGAGAGAGTCTATATATCAGCAACTACCAAGAAAATATCTTGAGATATTGATGCAAATGGAAGACTTTGTGAAGGCATATGAGGCATCGCCAGAGGTCAACGAGCTTCTAAAGAAGGCCGGCATTGATAGAGACTATGGGAGTAGAGGGCTAGGTGTAAATGAATGGCCATCTTATGGACCATCAGCAAAGACCATGCATGAATTCACCGAAGAGTATCTCACATTCAGATCGAGAATTATTGACGCATTAAAATCGTTGGCATAATTAAAATCTTTTTAATAAATCATAATTTGTAGTCATTGAATATTTTTATACCCCCTCTATCATATTATTACATGTGAAACTATGAAATCATTGTTTAGACCAAGAATACCTCTCGAAGGCTTCTGGAAATTTAGAATTGATAGAAATCTCATTGGCGATAAAGAGGGTTGGTTCAGGGGTTTTGAATCTAGCGATTTAATATATGTTCCATCGTCTTGGAATGAGCAAAACCCTGAATGGGATCAGTTTACAGGTGTTGCATGGTATCAAAAGAATTTTTATGTTGATAGACTCTTAGATGGTAAAGAGGCTTGGATTGTATTTGAAGGTGCTGGATATAAAACTAGTGTATGGATGAATGAGAAGTTTGTTGGTGAGCATGAAGGATCTTTTACTCAATTCAAGTTTAGGGTAGATAGCATAAGATTTGGCGATCTTAACAAAGTTGTGGTAAGAATAGATAACACTCCATCGATACTCAATATACCTCCAGCAAAGGAACTTAATTTAACTGTCTTTGACTTCTTTCACTATGGTGGTATACACAGACCTGTTTACTTGGAATTTACTGATGTTTGTCATGTAGATGATGTAACAATTGTTACAGATCATAGTGGAGCCCTTAAAGCAGATATTGAGATAGTATGTGATAGAGAAGTTGATGTTAGAGTTGCTCTCATGGATAAAGAGCTAGGCAAGGTTATCTCAGAGGACTATATCAGAAATGCTAAACCTGGTGTATTGAAATTTGAGAAGAGATATGATGGTGTAAAGCCTTGGGGACCTGAAGAGCCGAATCTATATAGCTTTGTTGTTGAGGTTTACGTTGACAACATCTTGAGGGATGCTGTTTACGAGCGGATTGGTTTTAGAAGTGTTGTGGTAAGAAACGGAAAAATATACCTAAACGATAGGCCAGTGTTTCTCAAAGGTTTTGGTAGACATGAGGACTTTCCTGTTACAGGTAAGTATCTTCCAGGAGCTGTTCTTGTAAGAGACTTCTATCTTATGAAAAAAATAGGCGCAAATTCATTTAGAACCTCCCACTACCCATACTCTAACGAGCATCTAGATCTAGCAGACGAATTCGGCTTTATGGTTATTCTAGAGCCACCTCTATGCTACTCAGGCATGGAAAGGCTTCTCAGCAATGAGGATATTGCAAAGCTGTTCAGCAATGAAGAGTATTTGACAAAAGCAAAGAAATTCATAGAAGAAATGATTAGACAGCACAAGAATAGACCTTCAGTAATAATGTATAGCGTTATGAATGAACCCACAAGCGACATACCAGAAGTTGCAGAGGCTATAAGAAAACTCTCAGAGTTTACAAAATCCATCGATCCGACAAGGCCAACAACCTTTGCCTCTCACAGATCAGTTAAAGACCTTGCACTAAGCTATGTCGATGTCATATCGCTTAACTACTACCGTGGCTGGTACTCCGAATGGGGAGATATACAAAAAGGTGTGGAGAGTATGTTGAATGAGCTCGAACAAATACACAGCAAATTCCCAGAAAAACCAATAATACTAACAGAGTTTGGAGCAGACGCAATTCTAGGCTTGCATAGCGACCCACCACAGATGTGGTCAGAGGAATATCAAGCAGAGCTCCTCAAAAACTACATTGAAGCACTTATGAAGAAAGACTATGTAGTAGGGCTGCACATATGGAATTTCGCAGACTTCAGAACACCCCAAAGCCCACGTAGAACAATATTAAATAGAAAAGGTATTTACACAAGAGATAGACAGCCAAAATTATCCGCTATAATAGTATCAGCATTATTTAACAAAATCCCATCGTATATAAAGTAATATTATACTGCTGTTTTAACACTCTCATTAACGTTATTTTTCATAAAAATTTTTAACTTTACATATTTTAATGCGTGAAATGGGTGTTACAATATGAAAAGTAAAACTATAACTACTATGTTAATATTAGCGTTCCTATTATTGTCTTTAGTATCAATACTAATTAATGTTCCTAAGCTAAGTGCTCAACTAGCTTTACCTCCAGGCGTCAAAAGAGAAGAAACTCTTATTCTGGATGTTCAGGTTAGTAGTATTGCTAACCCTGATAACTTTAATTCATGGGTTATAGGTGCACAAGCTACAATGGTAGGCATAAACCAGGTGTGTTTCTCAACGCTGTATTATACTGATTATAAAACTGGCGTTACAATGCCTTGGCTAGCTGATGGCTATCCTCAGTACAGTTCCGATTACACCATGCTTACAATAAAAATTGTGAAAGGTGTCTATTGGAGTAATGGAGATCCGTTTACTGCATGGGATGTTGTTTACGCTATAAATGTTTCTAAAGCAAATAATAAGTTGTCGGCTTATGCAACGTTAAATACTTGGGTAGATTCAGCATGGGTTGTGGATGACTATACGCTTGTAATAAAGCTTAAGAAGCCTAATCCGTATTTCCATTACCTTGTATTTACTATCATAGGCCCTGGAATATACAATTATATGATGCCTATGCGATACTTCCAAAAAATTGGTGTAAATGAAACAAATATACATGCAAATCTCTATAACCCACCAGTTTGCATAGGACCATATGTACTTCATTCATATGATCCAGGTGGTACTTGGTTTCTCTGGAAGAGAAGAGATGATTGGAATAGATCATCCATAATGCCTTTATACAAGCAAAAGATTATCTTATGGCCAGGGCCAAAATATGTTATGTTTAGAGTATTCAAAACAGAGACTGATAAGGTTCTTGCAATGAGTAGAGGCGAGCTTGACTGGATATTTGATGCAACTTGGCAGGCTTGGGAGTCTCTAAGAAGGGTTCTTGGCGACAGGGTTCAGGCATGGCTACCATACTACCCCTACTTCTGGGGTTATGACACAACAGTCAGAGGCATATACTTCAATAATATGAAGTATCCGTATAACATAACCCAGGTTAGATGGGCACTTGCATTAGCAATTAACATGACGGAGGTTATGACAGTAGGATACAAAGGTGTTCAGAGAATGACTGTAATTCCAGGGGCGGCTGGGTACCCAGCAGCCGCATTCTTAGCATTTGATCTCCTATTTGATGATCTATTGAATTTTGAGATAACATTGCCTAATGGAACAAAGATGAAGGTCTTCGATTCATCCATACCATTTAGGGTATATAATTGGGCTAGATCCACGGGTTTGCTTACTAGGAACTTAACAACACCGGAAATTTTATGGGTTTGGGGTATAGGATGGTGGAGATATGCTCCAGATGCTGCTGAACAGATATTGAGAAGTCTAGGATTTAAGAGGGGATCAGATGGAAAATGGCTTTTGCCTAATGGACAACCATGGAAAATGAAACTCAATGTACCGTCAGGTTTTGAATACGACGCTATAGACCTTGGACTTGCTGTTGCAGAACAATGGAGAAAGTTTGGAATAGATGTTGAAGTTGTTCCACTAGAATCTGCCAGTTTCTGGACACCACAACTTAATTATGGTGCTTTTGAGGTAGGGTCATACTGGGGTATAAGCGGTAATGATCCAAATGCTATGCCAATACATTTTGATAGTTGGAGATGTGACTATGTGAAACCAATAGGAAACTACTCATCAAATGGAGCAAGATATTGCAATCCAAAATTTGATGAAGCACTACTAAAAGCTTTGAATAGTCCACCTGGATCTTCAGAAGCAAGGATGTATTTAAAGGAGGCTATCTTAACAATGCTAAAAGACATGCCAGTTATATGGACTGGGGACTGTAAGAAGTTGTTACCTGTATTAACAGATTATTGGACTAACTGGCCAAATGCATATAACTTCTATGCAGGTCTTAAATTGTGGGGCAATCAGTATGCACAAATAGTGATAGGTAACCTAATACCAGTTAAATCATCTATTGATACACCTACAAGCAGACCTGTAAACGAACCACCACCAGGTACAATAACATTTCCAACAGTACCGGAAGAAGCTCTAAAGAAAATCTTAGGGGCACCAGGAGTAACAACATCTCCAGCTACACAGCCTAGAACAACCACCACACCTCCAACAACATCCCCAACAATACAAACACCAACACAGACTGCTGCTATGCCGGCTGCCACCATTACAGCAACAGTTGAGAAGAGCGTTACAATACCAACAACAGCAACAATAATGTCAACAGTACTATCAACAACGGTATCAACAACACCAACAACAATAACAGTAACAGAATGGACAACAACAACAGTAATAGCAATAGCGCTCCTAGCAATCGGAATAGCAATCGGATGGACAATAAAAAGAAAATAAACATTCAAATATTCATTTTTTAAATTCCATCATTTTGGTGATGTTTATGCATCCAGTTATAAAATATGTGTTACAGAGAGCTTTGTTAGCCCTACTTGTAATATGGGCAGGATTAACGATATCATTTATCTTGTCTAGATTGATGCCTTTTAATGCGGCTGATCTATTTATATCAAGGTTGTTGTCCCAAGGCTCAACTCTTACGCAGAAGGAAATTGAAACTATGAGAGCACAATTACTCCAATTATATGGGCTTGATAAACCACTAATTATTCAGTATTTGATTTTTTTGAAAAATTATATGATAACAGGGGAGATGGGTCCCTCTTTCGCATTTTTCCCGACCAATGTAAAAGATGTGATTGCAAAGGCTCTTCCATGGTCTCTATTACTACTTATCTTAGCTTCTGTTATTAGCTGGATTATCGGCAATGTTTTAGGAGCTTTGGCTGCCTTAACTAAGCATAGAAGGATCTCTAATGTTTTAGAGAATATAGCTGTAGGTTTTCAGCCTATACCATTTGCAGTATTAGCTACAGCATTTCTAATATTTTATGTTCTAATCCTTAAATTACCGATTCCAAGTGGCGGCTATCCAGGAGGTACATTTCTAGATATGTTAATATATATGCTTAGAAGAGCGTTGTTTCCTTTGCTAGTCTTAGTTTTATTTGGATGGTTTGGAGGATTTGTTGGTATGAAGGCTGTGGCACTTAAAATGCGTGAAGAAGATTTCATAGTTTATTCATTTCTTCAAGGAGCTCCGCAAAGATCTATTAGATTTATGATATTTAGAAACTCTATTCTCCCGCAATTCACCTCTTTGGTTTTAGGACTTTCAAGAGTGTTTGTAGGGTCTTTGCTTGTTGAATACATATTTAACTATCCTGGTATAGGATATGTGCTTCAAAGTGCTATAGCAAATGCTGATTTCAATTTAATGCTTGGCATATTATTCTTTGCAACTGTTGCAACAGCTATTGCAACATTTATTCTAGATTTGGTATATCCGCTTATAGATCCTAGAATCAGGTATCCTGGTCAAGGGTGATGCTAGGGTGGCTTACGTATATAGATTCAAGGAATTTGCCTTTAGACCAAAGTTTTTAATTCCGTTGATAATATTTATTTCTCTACTATTCTATGCATTCATATACCCTCTTAGAATGCCTATAAACCCTGGAAGATGGTATTATGCTCCTCCAGCACAACCACCTAGCCTCTCTTATCCGTTTGGCACAACGATTATGGGCCAAGACCTATTTTTATTAACGCCAATAGCGCTTAGGAACACAATAATAATTAGTTTCATGGCTGCAATAATATCTGTTTTAATTGCATGGATTATAGGCTCTACAGCTGCATTGTCTAGGTCTGTGATGAGGTCTATACTACTTACTATAACCGATATAATTTGTGTCATTCCTGGATTGCCATTGCTCATGGTAATATTTTATGCATGGCGCGACTACTTAACAATACCCTTAATAGGTGTTATAATGGGGTTGATAGGCTGGGGCTTTCCAGCAAGATCTATATATGCAATCTTGTCTAGCCTAAGTCAAAGAACCTTTGTTTACACATCATACTTTACTGGATTATCGCTATATAAAATCATATTTAAAGATTTTGTACCATACCTTCTTAGATATCTAATGATAAATCTTATAGGTACTATGACATGGGCCATTGGTAACGAGGTAACAGCATCCATATTTGGTGCTATGAAAATGGAAGAAGCGACTATTGGTACAACAATTCACTGGGCTATGTACTATCAAGCTATATTGCTAGGTGTTTGGTGGTGGCTTGTAATACCAATAGCATTTATAGTTGCCTTTGTACTATCTCTCTATATACTTATGGTGGAAATAGACAAATACGTGTTTGCTAGGGTTAGAGTTACTTGGGGATGATAATGTCAGAGATTATTCTTACAGCCAATAATCTTGATGGCGGTTATGAAGTATTTGTTGGAGAAAGAAGGGTGTTTGTACATGCTGTTGACAATGTTACGCTAGAGTTGTACAAAGATGAGGTATTGGGAATAGCAGGAGAGTCTGGTTGTGGCAAGTCTACATTAATTAAAATGATTTATGGTGCTATAATACCTCCACTAGTTATAAGACGTGGTGAAGTTTCTATTGTAACAAGAAATGGTGATTCTCTAAAGCTGAATAAGCTTGGAATAGACTATATTAGAAAAAACATCTGGTGGCTAGAGATGTCCTATATACCTCAAAATTCTATGAATGTTTTAAATCCATTAAAGAAAATAAAGGATCAGTTTATTGATGTATATAAATATCATGGTATTAATGTTGAAAAAAGCGAGTATGTAGAGAAATTAAAGGAAACGCTAAAGATAATGGGTTTACCTCCTGAGGTTATAAATGCATATCCTCATCAACTTTCGGGTGGTATGAGACAAAGGGTCGTGATTGCATTAAGTCTTATATTTAATCCGAGGATAGTTTTATTAGATGAGCCTACAACAGCTGTTGATGTAATGACACAAAGAATTATACTATCCCTTCTTAAAGAGTGGAGAGAAGATAATAAAAGTTCATTTATACTGGTATCCCATGATATGTCCGTACATGCATATATGGATGATAGAATCGCTGTTATGTATGCTGGTAATATAGTTGAAACAGGAAATGTACTAGAAGTATTTAAAGAACCTCTACATCCTTATACAAAAGCACTGATAGATTCACTCATTAGAAAAGGTGATAAAACACTTAGAAAAGGTTTAGCAGGATCTCCACCAGATTTGATCAACCCCCCACCTGGATGTAGGTTTCACCCGAGGTGTCCATATGCAATGGATATCTGTAGAGTTAGGGAGCCTCCAGAGATAAGACTAGATAACAGGAGATTTGTTAAGTGTTGGCTTTATGCAAACAGTAGGTGATGTTATTTGGCTGAAGATAACATGCTTATCATCGAGAATGTAACAAAACTTTATGGCTATGGTCTTTTAGGCCTAAGAAAGTTTAAGGCATTGGATAGTATATCGATCAATATAGATCTCCGAAAACCAAGTATCGTTGTTATAGCTGGTGAAACCGGTAGTGGCAAAACAACATTACTTCGAATAATCATGGGGATGACCAAACCTGATTCTGGAAGGGTTTTATATAGAGGATATGATGTACATAGACTAAAGAGATATTTAGTTAAATGGTATAGAAAAGAAGTTCAGCCAGTGTTTCAAGATCCTTATGAAGCTTTTAACCCACTTAGGAAAATAGACTCATATTTTTTTGACACAGCTCGAAATCTTCTTGGCTTAAAAGATAGAGATGAGATTGAGAATAGAATTGATAAGGTGCTTCGTCATGTTGGATTAAGTTTAGATAGAATACTTGGTAAGTATCCACATGAATTTTCTGGCGGAGAACTTCAAAGAATTTCAATTGCAAGAGCTTTGCTGACAAATCCAAAGATAATTCTTGCAGACGAGCCTGTATCTATGCTTGACGCAACATTAAGGATTGGTGTACTGAACATATTAAAGAACTTGAAAGAGGAAATGAATATGAACATAATTTATGTTACACATGACCTAGCTACAGCATATTATATAGGTGATTACATCTCGATTATGTATAGAGGTACTTTAATTGAATTTGGACCTATAACAAAAGTTTATCATGAACCTAAACATCCATATACTCAAGCATTGCTGGACTCCATACTCGATCCCGATCCGGCAACAAGAGAAAAGGTTCCTATGATAAAGCCATCTGCTTTAGAGGTAAAGGAGTTTCTAATTACGGGTTGCAGATATGCAAATCGATGTCCTTATGCAAAGGATATATGCTGGAGTAAACTACCACCATTTATAAAAATAGATGATGTGAATGTTAGATGCTGGAGATATTTAGGATATAAGGAATAGCTTTTAAATTAATCACCTAAAAATATAGCGTTAAACTTATTAAGTGTAGGTATCACAACGACTGGGTTGAGGTGCAATCTATGAGACCAAAACTTTTTGTAACAAGAGAACTTTTCCCCGATGTTATCGAAAAACTAAGTAAGTATTATGATGTAGAGGTCTGGGACAGGTATCAGCCTCCACCATATGAGGTTCTTCTTGAAAAAGCCAAAGAGGTTGATGCACTAGCATCTTTGTTGAGCGACAGAATAGACTGTAACCTTTTGCAGCAAGCCAAAAAGCTTAGAATTGTTGCCCAGTATGCTGTTGGCTACGACAATATAGATATTGAGTGTGCAACCAGACTGGGAATCTATGTTACCAACACACCTGGTGTCTTGACAGAGGCTACAGCTGAGCTTACATGGGCTTTGATACTAGCTGTTGCGAGAAGAATTGTTGAAGCTGATACATTCGTTAGGTGGGGTGAGTGGTGGAGAACTAAAACTGGTTGGCACCCACATATGATGCTAGGTATTGAGTTAAAGGGGAAGACACTGGGCATCGTAGGTCTTGGCAGAATAGGTTCTAGAGTGGCTGAGATAGGCAAGGCATTTGGCATGAAGATAATATACTACGATAAATCAAGGAATGTGGAATTGGAGAAAAGCCTTGGCGCGGAATACAGAGATATTGACGCTCTTTTGCAAGAAGCAGATATAGTCTCAATACACGTGCCCCTGAGCAAAGAAACCTATCATCTTATTAACGAGGAGAAGCTCAAAAAGATGAAAAAGACAGCTATACTAGTAAACACTGCAAGGGGCGCTGTGATAGACACAAATGCTTTAGTAAAAGCCTTGGCCGAGGGCTGGATAGCTGGTGTAGGTCTGGATGTCTTTGAGCAAGAGCCTCTCCCACCAAACCACCCACTAACAGCATTTAAGAACGCCGTGCTGGTACCACACATAGGCTCTGCAACTTATGAAGCTAGGCATGCAATGGCAGAACTTGTTGCAGAAAATCTCATAGCATTTTACGAAGGTAGAGAGCCACCAACACTAGTAAACAAAGATGTTTTGAGGGTAAGGCCACCAGGATTCAAATAATTTTTTATTTTATCATATATTTATCTGGCGCGTAAATCTTTACTATTCTATGAAGTCTTTTAACTATTGTATTTATTCTATTAATTTCTTTTACAACATTGTCAAGGTCTTGTAAAGACAAATTCTTGTTAGACAGAAGATTTATTAGTGCTGGCGGTGCTAGAAACAATCTTAGCTCATGTCCATATACCTTAAGCTCTCTATAAAGCCTTGCAATATTTTCAACGTCTAAGTCATCTAATGGATCAATAAATAATGCAATGATGCATGGCTCTCTACAGGTATTGAAAACCAGCTGTTTAACGAACCATCTAACTATTCTATTGCTACTAGAATAGCTATGAAATCTACTTAGTTTTAGAGGCCATTCAATCAAAGATAGAACCGTGTATATATTGTCAATTCCTTTTTTAATTATCTCATCACTTATCTTTATACTTTCTTCTGTGATTATTCCAACCCTTATCTTCATATTTCTCTCACAAGCATTAGAGACAATACCTAGTATAGTGTTTGCTATATAGTTTATGGGTGGTGGATCCCCTATGTAATGTCCATTGTGAAGAGATGCAACAACAACTATGTTTCTATAGGACATGCCCTCGTACTCTTTGACCATTAAACGACCTGTTTTTGCTGTTGCTTTCCAAGCTATTCTTTTAAACTCGTCACCTACAATATACTCCCTTATACCAAGTATGTTTATTCCATATCCTCTTCTCCTAGATAAGTAAGATTCATATGAAACTTCTGATGGCAGTACAAATTCTATTCTAAACCGAGTTAATGTTTCAACAGGAACTACATACACAGCTATTGGTGTATCTAATCTTGATTTCACTACAATTCTAAATAATCTGAATATGTCATGAAAGGTTATTGTCAATCCATTTATTCTATGGGCGCCAACATAACCCTTTACATAGATTTTTAACTCAAATACATCGCCGTTTATGTGTGTAACATGTTTAGAATATGAGATGCCCATATCCTTATCTAACTCTACAGCAGTAATAGACAAAAAATAGGGTAATCTACACATTACAATAAATGGTAATTCAATATATTCGTTTTCTAACCCGGCTATATCAAGTCTTAGAGCTTTTATATCCAATACTATGTTCTTTACCGATGTCACTATAGAAAGTGATGTTGAGACAATTGCTAGAACTGCAGTCACTACAGACAGTGCTAGGATTCTCGGAATGTTATTTATGTAGATAGGCAGTGCTAGAACAAATAGGAATACAATATATAATGTTGTATTTGGTGTTGGATAGAATTCCAGTTTGCTTTGCTCTATGGTCTTGGCACCTCAACTTTAGTCAAAATTTCCTGTATTACACGCTCTACATCGTATTTCTCAGCTAAGTATTCGGGTTTTAGCAAGATTCTATGCGATAATGCAGGCAGAGATGCCTTTTTAACATCATCAGGTATGACGTATTTTCTTCCTTCATAAAGTGCAAACTCTTTAGCTAGGTTAATTAGCATTAAAGCTCCTCTTGGGGTTATTCCAAGTCTCACAGCAGGATGTCTATTACTATACTCAGTTATTCTTGCAACATAGTCATATATAGAATCGTCTATATATACATATTCTATTTCTTTTGATGCCTCCTCTATATCCACCCTACTTACCACAGGCCTTAGATTCTCAAACTCTTTTTCTATGGCCCTCAAATCCTTTTTAAGAAGTTTAATTAGCGATGCCCTCTCAAGGGGGCTCATATTAATCTTTATATAGAATCTATCTAGCTGTGCCTCTGGAAGAGGGAATGTACCTTCTAGCTCTATAGGGTTTTGGGTTGCTATAACGATGAAGGGTCTGGGAAGCTTAATGGTCTCGCCATCTATGGTTACCTGCCTCTCCTGCATAGCCTCTAAGAGAGCTGATTGTGCTCTTGGAGAAGCTCTATTAATTTCGTCAACCAATACAACATTAGAGTATATAGGTCCTAATCTAAGCTCAAACTCGCCTGTCTTTTGATTAAATATTCTGGTTCCTATAATATCAGATGGAAGTATGTCTACAGTGCACTGAATCCTTGAAAATGATAGATTTAAAAGCTTTGCAATTGTTTTTGCAGTTAGGGTCTTGGCTATTCCGGGAATGCCCTCTATAAGCACATGACCTTCAAAAATTATGGAAAATGTTACTAATTCAACATAGCTAGATCTATCAACAAGCACCTTAGAAGACTCTTCAACAACCCTTTGCACAATCTTGCTAAACGTTGTCACATTAGTCACAATAACAAATATTTAGTTTTTAGTAAAATATGTTGTTAGCGAGATTACATGGCTAACTTAACAACTAGAGTTTTAACCGAAGTCATCATAATGCTTATCCTACTACATATGTCTAGCTTACTCAATGTTCTAGCCCTAGAGAGACATTCAATAGAGCTTGAAAAAGCCGCTTCAATGATAGTCTACGCCTCTTCTGCATTAGAGCAATGGGCGCAGAATATGAATATTTCAATTAATTTAAGTGAATACAATAGCAATGAATCCAAGAAGCTCTTATTCATGGTATTTAATGATAGCAGATTGGCATTGTTTATAGGGGCTATACAGCTTAGAGCTTTAAAGATGTTTTCTGGTGAAGAGGACTATATAACTGAAGAAGATATCGAGAAGTTGTTAATGGCAACTCTAAAAAGCTCTGGACTATCTACAGATAATCTGAGTTGTGATAAAACTATATCGAAGTTGGTTATAAATCTCTACTATGGATATGAAATGTGCAAATATAACATTACTGATATCTACAATTTCATTAACCTAATTACAGAGAAAGCTGGGGAGGGTATATCAATAAATGCTACATCAAAGCTCTTATCTAAGCTCTTGATAACTTTAATGCTATACAACGGCATAATCACTATGGATGAATCAACGTATAAGAATTTATTGGATGAGATGCTGCTTTACGATTCAATTGTTTCTGCAATATTTCTTAGAAGCTATGTGGAGTTTCATCCAATAAATTTCAAGCCCCAAACGAGCTATAAAGTTGTTTACAACACTTCAAAGAATAGCAATGCTTATCTAGACATTAGTACCATTGAAAAAGCTGTTTACAGATTAATAGAAATTACTAGGGATAAAAACCATATAAAAATCGGTGATATCCTAGCAGCCATAATTATTGGAATAAACTACAAAACTGAGGATATACTTCAAACACTAGCTGAAAATAATATAAGTTATGAAGAAAGCATTGTTATTATAGGACGGTATGGAAATAAAAGCGACTCTACAAAACTTGGTTTAATAAACAATGAAATAGAAACTGAAGAGGATTCAGCCCCCTCCTATAACACAACGCCTTATCCGGTCAATGCAACACCTATCTACATGGGTATTGAGTTCACAGAGACGCAAACACCTCTTAGCAATAAGGAACATAGAGAAAATGGCTCATCAATTAATAAGCAAGGTATAAAGGTAGATTTTGATATAGTCAAAGAATCTAAGATACTAACAGAGATTGTATCAAAATCAAATACAGCAGTGTTTGCAGAGTCTATTCCAGAGTATAATCAGATGCAGAAAAATCTCAGTAACACAAAACCAATCATACTCCTTAGTAACCAAAAACAGCAGTATTTCTGTTGCAAAACCCAGACAATGACAATTGTTGTTGCTTCATCAACCCTATTACTTGTTATAATAGCCATCTTCAGACACAATCTCTTTAGGTATATCAAAGCTTTTCTGGAATGGAGCAAAACAAAGACCATGGTTAGTAAGGGAAACAAACATGGTGAAAATGATGAGAGATATGCAAGTCTATACAGATTTTGGGCCACATTATCACTGATCTGCAGAAGGCTTAATATAACAATATCTAGTTTCGATACGCATAGAGATGTTTTGGCAAAACTCGTAGATAAAGGACATCACAATGTCCATTTGATTAAACTCGCTACAGCAAAATATGAAATTATAAGGTATTCAAATGCTTGGGGTAGGAAAGATCTAGAGGATTTAAATAAGGCTTTAGACGTTCTAGAAAATGCTGGTGATCAGTAGGAGAAGTCATAATCAACGAGTCTACCTAATAATGTTCTCTTTAATATTAACATCACTTGTACTGGCATATGCACTGTCCTCTGGGTTGTATGACTATATGGACATTTTAGCAATACTATCTATCTATACATCTTCGATATACTTCTTGTCAAAGGCATTAATATCATTAAGAATGGGTAATGCTATGTCAATTGGATTTAAACCTCCATCATTTCTAATAAATTTAAAATCCTTTTCCAACTATATTTACAAGCTTCTCCTATTCTCTATACTTACAGCAGAAATCAACCTGTTTGTCGATATCACCGTAAGAAACTTTGTGTACTCCACACTAATATCTATAGCAATCGCTTTGCCGACTATGCAATTTTTGGGCAAATTAAAGGTGGGCTTATATCGCAACATATTTACAGCAGCAATAGTTATAACAGCTGCGGTACTGTATATAACTGGCTTCATCAATGATAAATCATATGATCTAGACCCTTGGATTAAATTTTTTGAGGCTATGCTCCATGGATTGTAATAGCAAGCTACAAACAATGCTTGTATATGCAGCAATATCTGTTTTAATATCATCTATTATCTTAGCAGTTCTACAGAGATATGTAGCATCAATAATTTCATTGCTTTCAGGAGTAATCCTACTATCTTATGCTAGTGAGTTGTGCCATGAAAAAGAGTGACAATGTTTATAATATCCTGCTTTTTGCTTTAATGATTCTAATGCTACTTATACTAATTGCTTCATTTGAAAAGAATATCCCTGGAGTAACATTCTCTGGCGCATCTCCTCTAAATATCTACTGGGATGGCACATCAGAATTCGTTAAGTTTCTTGCTGAGCGCGGCACTGTTTTTCTTGTGGATAACTGGTCCAATGCAGAACACAACAAATTTAGTGGATGCACGACCATATTTATTATATCACCCGAAAAAATGTTCAGCCAAGAGGAATTATATTCAATTTCACATCTAGTCTTAAGGACAAGAGCAAAAGTCGTTATATTAGATGAGGGTCCTTATGGAAATCAAATCCTAGAAACACTTGGTCTCCCAGTCAGAATTGATGCATTCAAGTATATTATGTCTCTGAACCATACCGGCATTGTCTATGGCTATGTTAATGTAAATGGTAGGCTATTTTACATTGCCTTTGCCTACGTCTCACCTGTAATAATTTTAGATAATAGCTCTTGTCATCCAATAGCATATGTAAACAATTATATTGTTGGGGCAGAGTGTCAGAGAAATGAAATAGAAGCTGTAATTTTTGGAGATGGCTCTATAGCCATTAATGCTGTTTTCAATTCTTCTTCGCAAAACATTTATGGAGCAATGTTCAATGTGGTCATAGATTATATATGCAAAAATACTTCGCAGAAGATATTCGTTGTCGATGCTTCTAAGTATAATCTAAGACTGCTTTCATTAAAAGAGCTCGTGGATTTATACGGCATAGAAAAAGCTATTGCAGTATACATTAACCCGGTAAGATATTTGCACCTAGCAATATATGCTCTATCAAATCAGCTAGCTATGCAAATATCTCTAATACCCATAATTACACTATGTCTCTATAGCATGGCAAGATTTAAAAGGGGAAAAATTAAAGAAGACTTTCTAGCAATACCAAAACCGAAAGTGTCAAAGACTCATGTAGAGATTTTAAGGAATGTATGCCTAGGTGATAATGATTGTGTGGAGAAACTCCCATGTATAGCAAGGCGAGGAATGAGTAGAAAATGCATTGATAACCTTGTCGATTACTTTAAAGAGAATTTCGAAGTTAGGAAAAAACTTATTCAGCATTTAATAACATCACATAGAAAAACTTAAAAGTAACTTTGTTTTGAGTTATACTTTTTCTTGACAGGTGCTAAATGCTATGACAAGAGGGTATGGTCTGCTAACACTTGTTGCATTATTTGTAACTGTTCTATCCATAGTCATAGGTCAATCATCGAATTCTGCTGTAATAGTGGAGATTAACGAAGATGGTGTGGCAAAGGTTTACATGAATATTTCGGTGGCTGAGGGAATAACAAATGTTACTCTACCTATAAAGCCTGTCGATATATCCATGGAGATCTCTGCGAATACTGATATTGAATGGCTATTAGCAAACAACTCATTGTATATAGTTTCACCAAGAAATGCAACAGTATCCATAAACTACATAGCCAATGTAACAATCACCAATGGTGTTCTTCAGCTCAATGTTTCTCAACCAGTTACCATAAAACTGGTAATAGCTCCAAATATACTCCTTCTATCGATACCCAATGAAACAACATTTTATAGCACTATGGATAATAAGACTGTGATAGAATTCAAAGGACCGGCAACAATAATGTATACAATAATGATCTACTCGACATCAACCAAGACCATTGCAACCACATCAACAATGCCAGCCATTGTATCAACCACAACACCCACAACAATCACAAAGTCTATGACAACAACGCAAACAACAAGCCCTCAGATAACGCTGGTTACAACTTCTAAAATAATACCAAGTCTATACACAATCATAACCTCGGTAACAACAATTATAAATACAGCTACGCCTTTGTTTTCTATATCACTAGTTATGGGTGTTGCCATAGCAGTATTAATCGTTGTAATTGTACTTGTATTTCTTTTAATAAAGAGAAGATGAACCTATATGTCTAGCGTTTATGGTTTTTCATTCTCTGTCTGTTTTCCTGCCCTAGTCTTTGGGAACACGGCTTCATTGTCATGCCCATCCTCATTTCCTATCTATGCTTTTCTGGTCTAGGGTAGGGTGGTTTAGAGAGCGCAGATCTCATCCCACAACAGGTTAACACTTACAGTCTTTCCACATACCATATACCGTTTTTGCATTGACAATTCCTATAAATGCTAGTAAATACCTCCACCAAAAACCATCAACATCTTCGCAAAGCTACAAGGATTCTAGAAGCTATTTTAGGGATTTGCACATGTCTACAGCTCTTCTCATCACATTTTCTTTATCTTCTTTAAGTTCTTTCAACAGATTTTTAATTCCAATAGCCTTAACAAGCCCATCCAAAACCTTGTATATGTTACACCCCTCTTTCTCAATATCTCTAAGTTTTGAAATCAAAACATTTTGTATATACTCTCCAAACCTAGCATCAACAGAGTCTGCAAGATGAAGAACCAAGCCCTCGATTGTTGAGAATGGTGCAAGTCCATGAGCTTCAGAAACAACTCTTATAAGAGCTTCTGGCGCACCTCTTCTTGATAACTCTGCCACAATTGCATAGTCGTGACTCAAATACCAGTCCTCTCTAGGCTTATATCCTCCGTTTAACGAATCTGGTGTATATTGATAGTACTTAAATATGTCGTGGAGTATGGCACCAGCAATGACAAGATCAATATCGATATCAACTCCATATATATTCTTAAAGGTATTTGCAATACACTTAGCTACTAGCGCTACAGATATTGTGTGGATGAGTAGACCACCAGAGAAGAGGTGATGCTTCCTAGGGGCAGCTGGGGAATCCTCAAATGCTATTAAAGGCTTTGTACTTGAAAATGTTAATACAGGGTTACTTAAAATATCTAAAACTATCCTCCTATAATCATCATTAGCTATGCTATTAGCTAATTCAAATACTATTTCCTTAAGACTCATATCAACACACCAAATCAAACAATCTTAATATCAATTAGTTTCTTTACTAATTTGTATTCTACATAAAAAAGCTATTCAAATTTCTCTATCCACATAATGTGTTTACTAATGTATTTGTTTCAGTATAAGAAAATTTTTAAACATTTAAAGAGAGATTGTAAGTGGTGGAAGGTTTTGGAGTATAGAAGGTTAGGTAGAACGAATTTTAAGGTGTCAATACTTACTATAGGTGGTTATGGTCCAGGTGTTTATCCAGATGCGCAGGAAGCTATTAGGGCTGTTGAGAATGCTATTAATGAGGGTTTGAATATCATTGATATTGCTCCTAGCTATGGAGAGGCTGAGGTGAGGCTAGGGCCTCTGATAAAGAAGTATAGAGATAGGCTTATCATTGCTGAGAAAACTCTTGAGAGAACTTATGAAGGGGCTTGGAGAGAGCTTAAAACAACTTTGTCTAGATTTGGGGTTAGCTCAATAGATATTTACCAGTTTCATGCTGTAGGCTCGCTAGATGAATTGAATAAGATTTTTAGCGAAAACGGTGCTGCAAAAGCGTTTTTGGAGGCGCGTGACCAGGGATTGATAAAATTCATTGGAATAACTGTTCATGCTGATATGAGGGTTGCTCTAAAAGCTTTAGAGATGTTCGATTTTGACACTATACTGATACCTGTATACGCAGCTGCAATGACTATGCCAAGACCTGAGAACGATTTTCGACCAGTCCTAAAGGTTGCTATGGATAGAGACATAGGTGTGATAGCGATAAAGTCTATTGCTAGGAGAAGATATGTTGGAGAGAAAAGATATACAACATGGTATGAGCCATTCGACACACAAGAGGATATAGATCTGGCTGTGTGGTACACACTATCCCAGGAACCAGTTGCAACATATCCCATGGCGGGAGACATTAGGCTGTGGCCAATGATTCTAAGTGCAGGGAAAAGGTTTAGAAAGCTCTCTCTAGAAGAGCAAGAGAAAGTTATTAAGATATTTAAAGAAAAAGGCGCTAAACCACTATTTCCAGAGAGTCTATGAAGCTATCACCCTCCTGGAGCTAAAGGCATCAAAACTATTTTTTTAACACCCTCAACTCTATTCTTTAAATCATCTACAATTACCCCATCTACTAAAACAACAACATTATCTCTAAGTCTAATCCCATCTTCACTATAATCAAGAATCTTCTCTAATGCTATACCACTTTTTGTAGAAAGCTCTTTAATTACATCCAGTATCGTTGCTGATGAGGAGATCTCTACAAGAAGTTCGTGAGACTTCATATCTGGGGTGAAGGGGGGCATTATTTTAACATTTATGGTTATGTAACTCAATTTATCTTTTCCCAAACTCTATTTATAACATATAAAGAAATAAGCTTATATGCGTAAACCACATTACATAGCGTTGCATAGGTGTAATGTTATGAGTGAAGGTATTGAGTTGCCCGAGGAGCAACTAAAAAATGATATTTGTAAAGTTATGAGACATTTATTTGAAAGAGGTCTCGTATCTGCACTTGGTGGTAATGTTAGTGCCCGTCTTCCAGGCTCTAAGGATTTTTGGATTACCCCCAGCGGTATTTTCAAAGGTGAGTTAACACCAGAGGACTTGATAAAAGTTGATTTGGATGGCAATATTGTAGAGGGCTTTGGAAGACCATCTATTGAAACGCCTCTTCATGCAGCTATATATAGGGTTAGACCTGATGTCAATGCTATTGTTCATGCACACAATCCATTCACACTTGGCCTCGCATTAGCGGGAATCGGCTTGAAGCCTATAACTGTAGAAGCTGTTATGGTTCTTAGAAAAGTTGAGGTAGTCCCCTTCGCTTTTCCAGGTACAGATCAACTAGCAAAGCTTGTTGCTGAAAAAGCGGCTACTGGTGCTAGAGCCCTTATTCTTCAAAACCATGGCATAGTTGCTTTAGGCGCAAATATATATGATGCTGAGGCTGTTGCAGAAACTTTAGAGGAGGTTGCAATAGCACAATTTGTTGCAATGGCCCTCGGAAAAGAGCCTCCAGTTATACCAGAGAGAGAGGTTGAGCTATACTATAAACTTTATAGACTTGGGTGAATAGTACGAAGGAATTCTTCGGCTATGCAGGTAAACTAGCATATATAGATTTGTCTAGAGAGAAAGTGGAGATTAGGGAACTTAGGGAGGAAGACATAGAGCTTTTCATCGGCGGAATAGGACTTGCGACAAAGATAATTGTTGAAGAGATAGAGGATCCCAAGATAGATCCATATAGCCCCCAAAATGTATTAGTATTTATGACAGGGGCATTAACGGGGACACCTGTTTATGGAAGTAGTAGATGGGTTGTAGCCTCAAAATCTCCTTTGACAATGGCTTGGGGTGAGGGGCACGCTGCAGGGTATTGGGGTGTGGAGTTAAAGAAGGCTGGTTTTGATGGCCTTGTAATTAAGGGTAAGGCAAAATCACCTGTGTATCTGTATATCCATGATGATGCAGTAGAGTTTAGAGATGCCTCAAAGCTCTGGGGATTAGACACATTTGAGACAGACCAAGTGATAAAAAATGAAATTGGGGATCAAAACATTAGAGTTGCTGCAATTGGTCCAGCTGGAGAGAATCTAGTTAGATTTGCAACTATAGCTGCCGATATGCATCCAAATGGCCCTAGAGTCGTTGGAAGAACCGGTATGGGCGCTGTTATGGGCTCTAAAAACCTTAAAGCCATAGCAGTTAAGGGTAGCGGTAAAATAAAGATTAGGGATCCAGGCAGAGTATCGAGTATTTTATCACGTCTACTCCCACTAATAATGTCTTCGCCAACAGCACAAATACTTGCTGTTTATGGCACACCTGGAGAGGTTGAGGAGTTCTACGAATATGGGGATATGCCGATAAAGAACTTTAGACTTGGTGAATTCGAAGGATATAAAAACTTGACTGGACAAAGCTTTAAGGAGAAGAACATTGTTGTTGATGTCTATGGATGTTGGGCATGTCCTGTAAAGTGCTGGAAGGTCATGAAAATAGGGGATGTAAAGACCAGAGCACCAGAGTACGAAACCATAGCATCTTTAGGAACCCTTTTAATGATTGACGATCCCCATTATCTAGCGAAAGCCAACCACCTATGTAACAGATATGGCTTAGACACAATATCAGCTGGTGTTACAATTGCATGGGCCTTTGAATGCTTCGAAAGAGGAATTATAACATCAGCAGATACTGAGGGGCTTGAGCTTCGATGGGGCGATAAAGAAGTTGTTTTAAAGCTTATTGAAATGATTGGAAAGAGGAAAGGGTTTGGAAACATCCTAGCTGAGGGATGTAGAAAAGCCTCTAGCATAATTGGAAAAGGATCTGAAGAATTTTGTATGCATGTTAAGGGAACTGAAATGCCTATGCATGACCCAAGAGCATTCAAGGGAATAGGACTGCAATATGCGACATCCAATAGAGGGGCTGATCACCTATATGGATTATTTTTCAGAATAGAACAGGGGCAAAGAGTACATGATTTGAAGATATATGAGAGAGTTGACAGATTTGCATACAAAGGCAAGGGATGGATGGTTGCAACTATGATGATGTGGAGCGAGATCCAAGAGTCCATGGGTATATGCAAATTCGTTGACATTCCACCTGCCCACATAGCAGGTCTATACACATATGTAACTGGCTATAAAAAGAATGTCCAAGATCTTCTAAAGATAGGTAAAAGAATATTTACATTAAAAAGGCTTTTTAACATAGCATGTGGAATATCTAAAAAAGATGATATTCTACAGAAGAGATTTCTTGCCGAACCTATGAGTGAGGGAGGATCAAAGAATCAGGTAGTAGAGCTAGAGCCAATGCTAATGGAATACTACGAGTTTATGGGATGGGACGAAAATGGTAAACCTAAAAAAGAT
The DNA here is from genome assembly GCA_038735125.1 of Ignisphaera sp. Lineage (NCBI taxonomy): Archaea > Thermoproteati > Thermoproteota > Thermoprotei > Desulfurococcales > Desulfurococcaceae > Ignisphaera > Ignisphaera sp. The sequence continues at coordinate 29,279 of JAVYNU010000005.1, read as the reverse complement.
GTTCTGGAGGAACTAGAGCTGATAGAATATGCCAAAAAATTGAATATAATCTCATAGTCTCACTTGTCAAACAGCTTAAAAACAACTTTTTAAAATAACCAATATCTCAAAGAAGACATACCTTGGGTAATCAAATGAGTATTTATTCAAAGCTTTCAAGGATTAGAAGTAAGCTACTTCAAGACTCAATAATCATGGCTAGATTTATACGCGATATAATTATTCCAAATGCTAGTGGCTTTGGCCTCGCCTTCTCTATAATGATAGCTGTTTTTATTATAAGATCTATTGTGGGTGGTTATCTGGTACCCCAAGCCATTGTCAACATCGTTAATGCTGTTAGGAGAAATATTAGTGACTCGCTATTTTTTTATAGACTTATAACAGGTGTTGGTTTATTCGGTGTTGCAGCGATAATCTTTATTTCATCAGAATTCGCTTTAATGAAGTATTTCAGCAAACTCGCTGATAGTATTGTGGGTTTGAAGACTGTTATGCTTCGCAAGATCCACGAGGATGGCAATAACGAGTCTCTGGAGGATGTTATTGGAAGGGTTAGCAGCGATATAGACTTCGTCATTTGGAACATTAACGGAGTCTTAACAACATTGTTGCCAAACATATTCACAGCTATAACATCTATAGTAACAGTCTTCACCTTTAATATGTCTATAGGTCTAGTAACACTCGCAACAGCCGCACCATATATAATCATTGCAGAGTATTATAGCAAGAGGGTTGAGGTTGCTAGAAGTGAGGAAAGAAAGGCTTATAGCGCTAGCATAGCCTATATAAGAGATGCTTTATATGAGCATAGAAATGGGGATCTACTTAGCAAAGTGTTCATGTGGTGGAAAAAGTCAATAACAACAGTAATGTGGTTCGATAGAGTTTACTGGGGATTTAGCCTTTTTACACAGTACTCCTCTGCTGTGCTAATATCTTATCTGTCTATTGAAAAGGCTAGAAGGGGCGAAATAGATGTTGGAACTCTTGCTGGGATACTTTCAGCCTCTCTTGGAGCTCACGGAGCTATGATGAATGCCATGTGGGCCTTATGTATACAGAGTCAGACTATTGCCGCTATAAAGAGAGTTGTTGTGTACTTTACTCAGGATGTCTATAGTAAAAAGAAGGAAAAAGCCTATCCAACTATGGTAAAGTCTGTGATAGGTAGGGTACTGAAAATTTAATAGGCTAGATAGCATTGCATTTCCTTTTGGCTGAGAATAATGTCATGTGGAAACCTCAAAAGAGTTGTTCAGATAGGCATTGTTGTAAAGAATATTGAGAAAGCATTGGAGAATTGGACAAGGTTTCTAGGAATTGAGAAGCCGAGTATTATTGAAACAGAGGATTGGGAGAAGACTAAGATGATGTTTAAGGGAATGCCATCAAGTGGAAGGGCAAAACTTGCTTTTATAAACATGGACAATATTGTCATAGAGCTTATAGAGCCTATTGATGGTCCTAGCATATGGAAAGAATTTCTTGGTGAACATGGCAATGGTCTTCACCATATCGCATTTGTTGTTGAAAATGCTGATGAGTGTATCAAATCCTTGGAGGACATTGGTGGTTATAGGGAACAGGAAGGATTTTTTGAAGGAGGAAAATATGTGTATGTAAATGCTATAGAAAGCCTTGGTGCTATTGTGGAGTTTCTCCAATTCTTTGCTAAGCAGTGAGTTTTTCCATGGATTTAAGAAAAGTTTTAGAGGATTTAGCTAGGGGTCTTATATCTATTGAAGATGCTTTAAGGCAAATAAGGCTATTCTCAATAGAGTATTTAGATAATGTTGTACGATTTGATATAGGTAGAGAGATGCGTAGAGACGTTCCAGAGATAGTTTTTGGTGAGGGAAAGAGTGTTGAGGATCTAGAGAGAATTGTATTAAATATTGTGCCGAAGAATGGTAGAGTAATAGTGTCTCGTTTAACTGGTGAACAAATATCTTATTTAGAGAACCTTAAAAAAGATGACATTGAAGTTTCCATAAATAGGAGAGGTAGAATTGCTGTAGTAAAGAGAAAAGGGTATGAACACCCCAAATACGATTGTAGAATAGGTATTGTTGCTGCTGGAACAGCTGATATATGCGTTGCTGAAGAGGCTAAGGTTATAGTGGAGCAGATGGGCTGCAAGGCCATAACCATCTATGATGTTGGTATAGCTGGGTTCCAGAGGGTTTTAGAGGCTTTAAAGATTCTGAAGGAAAGTGATGTTGATGTGGTAATAGCCATTGCCGGTATGGAGGGTGCATTACCGTCGGTAATAGCATCATTGATTGATGTTCCAGTAATAGGTGTTCCAACATCTGTTGGTTATGGTGCTGGTGGAGAGGGGATAGCAGCGTTATACTCAATGCTACAGGCATGCCCACTTGGGCTAGCTGTTGTGAATATAGATAATGGTGTTAATGCAGGTGTGGTAGCAGGCTTAATAGGAAGAAGAATTTCTGTTTATCGCCAATGTAAAGAAAGTAAATAAATATAGTTAATTTCATTTATGTCACGCTAGAAATATTTTTATTGCAGTATTCCTAACATCAATTTACATTCGGAGGATTGGTAATGGTTAGCAAAGTTGTTGTTATAGACCCGTCTATTTCTGGCATCTCTGGGGATATGATACTTGCATCGCTGATTGACTTAGGTGTTGATACAAAATTTTTGGAGGAATTGAGAAGAGCTATTATTAAAAATGTTGATGGTGTTAAGGATCTTGAGATATCTGTGAAAGATGTTGTCAAAGGTGGTGTAAAGGCTAAGAGTGTTGATGTAAAAATTGATGAAGATCATAGCGAGAGAAGAGGGGCTGAGATGCTTAGATATGTAGAGAACGTTGCTACCGAGATAGGCCTTGGAGAAAGAGCTAAGAGATTTGCTGTAGATGTTATAAAGACTATTATAGATGCTGAGATGAAGGTTCACGGAACAAGCTTCGACTCTGTTCATTTTCATGAACTTGGCTCAGCCGACACCATTGTAGATGTTGTGGGGGTTGCAAGAGCATTAGAGGCTCTGAATCTATTTGATGCAAAAATCTATTCTCTTCCGATAGCTGTTGGAAAAGGCTATGTAGAAACAGAGCATGGGTTATACCCCATACCACCACCTGCTACGCTAGAGATTTTACGTAGTAAAGGTGCTAAGTTCTTTAGTGGTTTTGCAGAAGGTGAGCTGGCAACACCTACTGGAGTAGCCATTGTCTGTAATTTAGCTAACAGCTTCATAGACTCTCTACCTGTGCTAAAAATACTTGGCGTTGGTTATGGAGCTGGTAAGAAGGATTTTGAAAAACACCCAAACATTGTTAGGGTTATGGTTGGCGAAGATACTGACAATGTGGATGAGCTTGAATGGTTTGAGCGTGAGAGGATAGCTGTTATTGAAACAGATGTAGATGATGTCTCTGGGGAGGTTGTTGGCTACACCATGGAGAAGCTGTTTGAGGTTGGTGCCAAGGATGTTTCTGTGATACCCATATACATGAAGAAGAATAGGCCAGGCCATAGCATAAGGGTTTTGGCTGATGTTTCAACGTATCCAATTATTGTTGAAACTCTAATTAGAGAGCTTGGAACCCTTGGAGTCAGGGTATCTTTTGTTGATAGATTCAAGGTTCCTTATCGAGAGGTTAGAAAAGTTGACATAGAGATTAATGGTCAATTGCGTCAGGTGGAGGTGAAGGTTAGCAGGGATTATAAGGGGAAAATTATCAACATTAAACCTGAGTATGAGTCAGTTAAAAGAATTGCAAGAGAGTCCAACACCACATATAGAAACGTTGTAGATGCCGCTATTAAAACATTTAAAGAGAATAGCAGAGGTGAGGGTTAAATGTCTGTTTCAATAGTTCGAACATTCGACCATTACAAAGGTTCTTTAAGTGCATTAGAGCTGATAGAGAAGGAGATAAGAGAAGCTGTTGGCAATAGAAAGAAGTTTTTGATAAAACCCAATTTTGTCTCAACAAGAACATATCTTGCAGCAACACCTATAGAAACCATTGAAGCAATACTACAATTCATATTATCTAGATTTGAACCTTCAGAGATATTAATTGGAGAATCGCCTGCAATGGGCTCGTTAAAAGATGCTTTAAAGAATTTTGGTTACTATAGAATAAAAGATCTGTATGGAAAAATAGAGTTTGTAGACCTTGATGATTTTGATCAGCAGAGATTTGTTTTGATTGATGAGAATGGAAAGGAGTTTGAGGTCTATGTATCGAAGCTTTTATTGGATAAGAACTTTGTGAGAATATCACCATGTAGAGCAAAGACCCATGACACAGTAATTGTAACATTATCAATTAAGAATGTTGTTATGGGTTCGATCAAGAGGGGGTGGAAACACGAGATGCATAGAGGCTATCTCTCAATAAACTATAACATTGCTAAGCTAGCAACATATATGATACCAGATCTTGGTCTTGTAGATGGTGTTGAGGCTATGGAGGGGAATGGCCCCATTTCTGGAACTCAAAAAAGATGGGGTGTGGTGTTTGCCTCTACAAACCCTGTCAACCTCGATGCCGTGGTAAGTTATGCTATGGGCTTTAACCCAGCTGATATCGGCTATCTATACTTCTTGTGGAGGTGGGGATACGGAGAAATTGATGTTAGCAAGATAAGAATTGTTGGCGACAATTTGGAGGAGATCAAGACAAGATTTAGACCACATTATGCATATGATATGCAGCTATCGTGGAAAGAACAAGCTAGAAGATTAGGATTTATGTGAATGAAAGGGCATAGCATTTTAAGCTCTGCAGGTATATGTGTGAACTAAGGTGAGTTAGCTTGCGATTCCCTGGCAAGAAAGTTGCTGTGGGCTCTGATGACAATTACCCAGTAGTAGGTGCTGTTGTTAGGTATCTAAAGGATAGGGGGTTCGAGGTAGTGCTTATTGGAGCCGCAAAATCTGGTAAGCCAGAGCCTTGGCCACTAGTCGGATATGAGGTTGGAAAACTTGTTGCTAGTGGTGAGGTTGACTGGGGTGTTGTTATATGCTATACAGGTACGGGTGTCTCTATAGCAGCTAATAAGGTTAGGGGTGTTAGGGCTGCTCTATGCAATGATGCTGAAACAGCTAGGGGTGCCAGGCTGTGGAACAATGCAAATGTATTGGCTATGAGCGGTAGACTAATAACTGAATATGTTGCAAAAGAGATTTTGGATGCATGGATAAACACAGCCAATATAGATGAATCCGAGGCTAAAAACATAGAGTTGCTGATGAAACTCGATTCTGAGGGAAAATTGTGAGGTGATTATTGTGTATAAGTTCCTATATGTGGACAGAGATGTTTTGAAGAGGTTTCCAAGTAATGTATACAATTTTCTGTGGATGCCAATGATCTTGGCAGGTTTCCCTAGTTGTAAGCCAAGAGATCTATACCTCCTCGATTGCATATTTAGCGATGTTTGTGAAAGTCCTTATACAGTTCTTTTCCTTATGAACAAGATTTCGAGAAGAGATAAGCTAGTTGATGAAATGCCTGTAGAGGCTAGAAAAGCCTCTGTGAAGGAATGTAGTACTTTAAAGGCTATTCAAAATCTTCAAACAATTGCCCACGAAATCTCAAACGAGAATTATTTAAGGCTTGAGCAATTCATAGACAGAATATCAGAATTTACAAATGTCGAAATCCCCTATAGGGTATTCTTAAGAACTAGAAAATATGTTATACCGGCTGAGAGGATAAGACAAACATCGCTTAGAATAGCACGTAAATCCGCAAAAAGGGTTTTGGAGAGCTTGTGTCTCATAAAAGATGATGTTGCAACGTCAACGGAGGTTGACGGACAACCGGTCTATGTACTAGCCTACTACTCGAAGGATTATAGCGATAGTGGGTTTATCGTGGGTAAAAAAATTTTGAGGGGAAAAGCTTTGGCAAGGATTTTAAAGACTTTTTCAGAGCGTGTAAACAGTGTCATTGCATAGCTTTTTGACTCGACAAAACTTTGCCAAGGATATTCAAAACATCATTGTCATATGCCGCAGCAATACACTGTACTCTTTCAAGAATATCTATAGGAATGTTTAGAGCGTCTCTCAAACCATTTGAGCATTCAACTGCTTTTGCACCAAGAGCTGTTGCTATCCTTACTGCGGCAGCCACATCAACATTTCTAAGCTTTGCCCTAGCATCTATGAATACCTCGGCATTTCCAAGCCCAACATAAACAATGTCTAGGGCTGCACTACCAAGAGATCTAACAGTTGGTCTCCTAGGGCTTAAACTCAGATACTTCAATAATGGTGTGTAAGCTTCTAGAAGCTCGAAATAACCTAGAACAATTGGGGCTGGAGTCTTCTTTCTTTCTGAAGCACCATATATCTTGACAAACCCATTATTGTAGACATATGTTCTATTCCTAAAAATCTCTGCAACAATAGCTGTAGTCACATCTCTAATAGTGGCACCTTTTCTATAGGGTGCTATGGCAACAGATATCGAAGCCCATGGAATTTCAAATGAAAAGTTTGTGCTACCATCAACAGGATCGGCAATGACTATCCACTTTGGATTGCCATAAACATTTAGCCCCTCTTCCTCACCAATAAAAACCACATCCTTAAGAGAATCCACAATACATTTCCTCAAAATATTCTCTGCCTCTACATCAAATCTTTTCGAGACATCCCCAAATGGATTATAACCAATAACGTCGAATGATACTGAAGATGATTCAAGATATTTTCTAACACTATCTACACAGTTAATTAATATACTATCTAAAGACAATGTCAAGACCCTAACGCATGTTACTACTGAATCAGTCTATACAGTATACAGTATTTAAAAACTATGGCAACAAATGTGCTGAACGTAACTCTTTTCCTAAATTTGTCAAAGATATGATGTGATACTATATGGTTTAACATACCTGCCTAAAACTTAAAATATGTATTAAATGCTATAAACTTCGAAAATTATAACACGTGAGGGATTGGTCTGTGGTCTCTATACCAGAGTCCGATGGCATTTACGTCTATAGGGATGGGGGTTTAGAGAAAATTGTTGTTGATGGGCCATTTGTTCCGACAGCGGATGGGGTTTATGTGATCTATTTTAGAAACAGGTCTTGTCCTGGATGCAAGGGCTTTGATAAGCTTTGGTCTAGATTTCTCGAGAGCAGTAAGGGTAGTTTTGGAGAGGCTGTTGTTGTTCAATGTACAAACTTTTTCTTTAATTGTGGTTCTCAAGATGCTGCTGACACCTTTGTTTTCTACCTTGTTTTTGAAACTCCTCAGCTTGTCGTGGTTGTTGTTGAGAATGGGTCTCCAGTTTATATAGAGAGAGAAGTTTACTTTCCAGATTTGAGGTCTATTGAGGATTTCGTGTATAATGTTAATGAAAGGAGGAAGAAGGCATCTGATGAGAGTAGTGAAGAAGTGGAGGAGGGTATATACATAGATTTGGGTAGTGGTAATTGGAAGGAGGTTGTAAATAGATTAAGGTCTATGATTTTAGATGGGAAAAACTTGAAAGAGCTTTGCGATGAGAGTGGCTGTAGAATATACATTGAATAGGTATGTCAATGTGCTTTTTAACTCATTCGCCAAATTACTGGGTTAAAAATTTATTATATTTGACATTAAGTTATATGTAATTTGGCGAATATTAAATGTCTATAGCTGTTGTTGGCAGTATACACGCAGACTTTTATGTTAAGGTAAAGAGGTTTCCACAGCCTGATGAAACAGTTATTGGAAGTGACTATGCCATCTATCCAGGTGGCAAGGGGGCAAACCAAGCTGTTGGATGTGCTCGCCTAGGTGTTGAAACGTATATGATTGGTGCTGTGGGCGATGACTATATAGGATCCATGCTCATAGATAATCTTGCTAGAAATGGTGTTAGAATAGACTATGTCTATAAAGCTAGTTGCAGCAGTGGTGTAGCATTCATAATACTGAATGAAGAGACTAGAGAGAATATGATTATAGTCTCGCCAGGTGCAGATAATGCAGTAACCCCACAGCTTGTCGAAGATTCTTTAAAGAGCTTGAGGGGGAAGGCAAAGATACTTTTAACACAGCTTGAAATACCTATAGAAACTGTTTATAGGAGTCTAGAAATAGCCAAGGAATTTGGAATATTAACAATTTTGAATCCAGCGCCAGCGAGAAGCCTAGATAGAGACATGTTTAGATTTGTTGATATAGCCGTTCCAAACAGGGTAGAGCTACAACAGCTAACAGGTGTAAAGATAGAAAGCATTGAAGATGTTTTCAGAGCAAGCGAGAAGCTGTTGGAGTGGGGTGTAGAAGTAGTTATAACGACTCTAGGCTCGCGAGGAGCAGCAATAGCTACACGCAACACAAAAACAATTGCTAAGGCATTCAAGGTGCCAGTAGTAGATACAACTGGTGCAGGCGACGCCTTTGTCGCTGGTCTTGCAGTTGCACTTCTAGAGAATAGAGAAATTACTGATGCAGTTAGATTTGCCAATGCCGTTGCAGCCTTGAAGATAACTCGCATGGGTGCTCAAAGCATGCCCACGAGAAGTGAGGTGGATCACCTGGTAAAGAACTATGAAACACAGTTAGTAGAAGTTGAAGCAAGTGTGGGATTAAGGGATTTGATGAGTGTAGGCTAGCATACAATAAGGTTTTTAAATTGTGGTATGCTAGGAAATTGGAAAATGTTGTGGTGGTTTTATGCTTGAGGTAAAGGATGTTGTTATAGATGGGAGAGAGGCTCGGATCCCTATCAGGATATATAAACCTGTTGACAAAAAGGTAAAGGGCGTTGTGGTTTACTATCATGGAGGTGGTTTCATAGCTGGTAGTATAGAAGATTCTGATTCTAAGTGTAGGTTTATTGCTGAGAGTTGTGGATGTACTATGGTTTCTGTTGGCTATAGGCTTGCGCCTAAGCATAGGTTTCCAGCTGCTGTTATAGACTCTTTCGATGCTCTGAAGTGGGTTTATGAACATGCTGATGAGCTTGGAGGAGACAAGAACAGTATATGTGTAATGGGTGTTAGCGCAGGAGGCAATCTAGCAGCAATTACAAGCATTCTAGCAAGAGACAATGGAATTAAACTCAAATGCCAAGCACTAATAGTACCCGTAATAGGCTTCGACCCATACTCAGAATCAGCAAGAATCTACGGCGAGAAGGGGAACCCGCTAGACATGGACTCGATAATAGACTTCACAACAAAGTATCTAGGAGACTTGAAAGAAGCATTCAACCCACTATTCACACCAATACTATCAAATCTAAAGGATCTACCACCAGCCCTAATAATAACAGCTGAAAAAGATGCTCTAAGAGACCAGGGAGAAACATACGCAAAGAAATTAAAGGACTACGGAGTACCCGTAATCTCAATAAGAATAAATGGTGTAGGACACAAGCTTGATGAGAGGCATGGAAGATTTGTGGACTTAGTTGTAATAGCGTATTTAAGAGAAATGTTCTCACAATAGAAATAACATGCGACCTAGATTTGTTTGCCAACCTACTTTTTCCATATCTATCTTGCACCCCCAAGCCAAGGATATCTATAGGCATGGGAAATGCATGGAGCTTCTTGAGAATAATCTTATTAAAGTAATCACAGCTGGAGAGTCTAGACTACATTTCAAGCCATGATTATATATGAAGAGATAATATATTTAGGTTCAATTAACCCACTCAGCATACTTACAGTAAAATAGATTCCAGCGACTGCATGATAAGATTTGAAAGCGTGGCATTGGAAGATGAGATAATAGAAAATGCTGTTGGCAGAAAAACTATGAATGTTGGCTAAACGCTTTGCTTTTTCACTCCTCTAAAATGATATTATAAAACTCCAGACAAATATCAAGTAACACTTTGTACTAGTGTGCTGATACCACGGATACTCTGAAAGCGTCTTGGGTTTAACTCTCTACAGATGAACTAACACGATGTTTATCCTCTACCTATAACCCTCTTCCTGCTATCCTAAGTTAACATTTCAATGATATCTTTACAGAAACTGCCATAAGTGGATAGAAAGTTTTTAAGCAAGGTTGTAGAGAAAGTATGTTTATAGTGTAATAAATTTTTAGCGTTTCTCGCACTACTCATATTTTACAGATGAAAGGTACGACGTGCTTTAATAGACACTATGTCATTGTAATAGTTTTAGTAATGCTGGTTTCTAGCTTAATTGGTTATAGCATTGCCAGGTTTACAATCAAGGTTAGGACAGAAGTTGAAACAACTACAGTTACAAATGTCAAAACAGTTACTACATCAATGTTAGCAACGGTTACTGTAATGGCTGCAGAGATAGAAACTGTCACCCAAGTAAAGACCACTACAGATGTCAGAACCGTTACAGAATTCAAAACAGTTACCACTTATCAGCTACCTCAACCTCCATTTTTAGAGCTTGGAGAGAGGTTGTCCGTGGTAATGCCTTTTATATACTTTGATGATGTTGTCTATTATCAAGAGGATTTGCAGACTATGGATAAGAGGTGGATTGCTAATGGTACATATAAGTTGACGTATAGAGGGCTGGAGATAACTACCGAAAATGCATGTGTATATGCATACAACAATGAAATTAAAATAGATAGATACAAGGTCTATAGACTTGTTCTGACCATACCTGATATAAAGAACGAGATTTTAGTGTCTCTTTGGTCTTCTCGTTCAGATAAACACTATGTGAGTGTAAAAATTGATTCCAATAGAAACACTAGGGTGTATCTCGAGGGTCGCTGGGCTTTGAATCAGATATCTGTTCCAGTAAATACAGAGAGACTTGAGCTTCTATTTGCCTACACAACAGGAGCTGTTGAGATATTTGCAAAACGTGAAACTGATGATGACTAGATTCTTTTATCACAGCTTTCAACACCTCAGCTCTGGGTATATGATACCAGAATTCTGCTGAGGGTCAGCAATGCATCAGTAGTCATAGAGAATCTCGCAGTTTACCAGCTAGCTGGCACGGGTATGAGGGATCTTAGACCCATATTCGATTGGAGCAATGGAAAATATGATCCACGATCCATATTAAAAGACTCCGAAGGGTATATGTTGTTCTTCGCCACAGCAGGGTTCTACCGACAACCACTGGGTCTGCTAATACTCAGATCGAAAGATCTCATAAAATTCGAGCCAGTAAAGCTCATCATAATCCATGAAAACCCTGCTTACACAGGTCAAGGAGTGTTGTTTAAGTGAGTCGATGGCAAAATCCATGGCTATATAATGAACTGGGGAGCAACATACCAAGGAGAGCTACATAGAATAGCCAAGGTTATGTTCAACGATAACCTCGATTTAGAGGCTTTGTACGAAGATGTAAAGTTGGTGAATGCTCCACCTGGTGGCAAATGGGGACACTACGACATAGCCATCTTCAAATTTAATGGGACATGGTACGCACTCACACCAAGTTTCTCAGCAGGAACAATACTATGGAGAATAAACGATCCAACATCAAGAGAATTCATATATGTCAAAACAATATTTGAGAAGGGGCATGAAAACCCAACAATATATCCGGTAATAGATTCACAAGGCCAAATCATGTTTGCCGTATCCTTCGCAACCGACACAGAGTTTGGCAGTCGCCATAAAATCTACATATTCGATACAAATTTCAGTATAGTTGAAAAATATGATATAATTGGCTATAGGGTTTGGTCAGCAGGAACAACATTCTTCTTAGACCCATGGTATATATACATAAACCAAGATCAGACAAAAGAAAGAGCTTTTAGCGGCTCTGACATATGGCCTGGAGCCTATATAGAGGTGTATAAGCTGAATACTAATTATGTCTACTATATAGAGGAATAAATTTTCCATAACACGATTTACACCAGCCCAGCGAGCATATTTTCTCTAGAAGCCCCCATGAGTATAGAGGATTTTGCTTGGTTTTTGTGTAGCAAAGGTTTTTATCCTCTTATTGGGAGTACTTGTTTTGTAGAGGTTTTGGTTTGTGGGGGTTAATGTGGCTTGGGGTTGGAGGTTTTTGCGTGATAGGTATTCGTTGGCTGCTCTTCTCATTCTGCTTCTCTCTATCGCCTTTATAATATATAGTTTTTGGCCTCGTGTTACAAGCTCTCCCCATATAAATGTTTTGGAGGATTATGTTAGAGTTGTTCAATATCTCAACAAGTCGTCTATTGCTCTTGAGGGTGTTCTCAAAGGTTTTGGTGTCTCTGGGTATGATTTTGACGATGTTTATGTTGTTAGGATGAGGTTGGAGAGATATTTGCGTAATGTATCTGCTGTTTATGGCTCTGATGACAGTTTCTTTGTTGGTGTTGCAAAAAGCTATCTATATGTAGCTAGCGCCTCTGTTAAAGGTGTTGAAGCTTATAGAAATTTGAATTCCTCTGCTAGCACCTTGAGGGAGTCTCTCGAGCTTTTGGCTCTTTGCAGAGTTGATGTTGCTCTTGAGAAGTTCGGCTTGGTTGAGGATAAGGTGTTTGGGGCGATGGGCTCTACGGCCTCGGCTATAGATATCCTTGGAGGCGTCAACAACAGCTATTTAGCAGAGAACCATGTTGGGGTGGTAAATGCATCTCTTAGAAGATTCAAAAATGTTTTCGAGTCTCTGCAAGCCGCATACAATGTTATGCAGATAGCTAAAGGCTATAGAGATGTTGTAGAGGCTCTGTGCAGAGGTGAGAGAGTTGGGGACCAGCAGCTCCTAGCCGGCCTGAAAAAGGAAGTGGAGGATGTAAAAGCCTCGGGACCTCTATCGCTAGAGGTTATGAATGCTAGAAGCAAGCTTCTATCCCTTATCCAGCAGAGCATGTCAGGCCAGGGACAGGGGAGCAATGGACAGGGAGGCTCTAGCAGTAGCCAAGGTGTTGGCAGTGGAGCTGGCTACGCTCCCCCCGAATCGGATGACTAGCATAGGGTTTGACAACCCCCTGGCACTTGTTCTCGTACCAGTTATAGCCACAATACTCATCCTATTGCTTTACAGAAGTAGGAAGAGATCCTCTGAGTTGTCATCGAAGCTTGGCGGATTGGGTGGGTGGAAGGTTGCGAGGGCCCTGTTGATAGCAAAGCTCGTAGCCCCCATGCTTCTGGCAATCGCTGTTGCACAGCCCTATACAGTGGCATACACCTACACCCCTGTGACCATGGACAACATACTCAGTGTAAACATAACCAATGCAAAGATAGTCATTCTACTAGATATATCCACGAGCATGGGGAACGCAGATGCTTATCCAACTAGGATTGGAAGTGCAGTTGACCTAGTTCTGAGGATTGCTAGAAAAGCTGTTGAGAGGAGAGACGCTGTAGAGGTGTATGGGTTTAGCAATGATGTGAGGTTTCTCTGCATGGCCACAAACACAAGTTCTCTCGAAACCTGCTCCTCTGTTCTCAGCAAACTAGAGCTCGAGAAGTACTCTGCTGTTGGAGATGCCATATACTTTGGATTCTCCAAAGCAAAGACATCTCCGACACCAACAGCACTGCTTGTCGTAACAGACGGTGCGGCAAACTATGGCTCGCCTGTAGAGGATGCTGTGAAAGTTGTTGCAAATGGCAATATCCCCCTGCTTGCTATACTAGTCGGTAGCGATCCTAGGGCATCTAGCTTTGAAGAGGTATGCAAAAGACATGGAATTCAGGTGGTGAGGGTTGGGGTGCTGTCCAACGAGGAAGAGGCTCTCAACTACATAGCTGAGAAGCTCTACGCCGAAGCCAGATACGAAGCCTTTAAGGCCTCTGGCAAGCTCTACATCGAGACCCCCGTGAAGGACTATTCGATACAGCTCTACACACTCCTGGTGGCACTACCTCTCATAGTACTTAGCCTGGCTGAGGGGCTGTGATCACCTTCAAAAATCCCTATCTATTCATAGCTACCTTCGCTATATCCACAGCAATCGTTGTTTTGCTGCACATGCTTTTCCCAAAGCTATACTCAAAAAATTATAGATATAGACACTCCCTCGTCTCTGTAGCCTCTAAGAGGTTGGCTCCAAAGAGAACGAGGTTCAGGATTGTGACCCTAGCCCTGAAAATAGCTCTCGTAGCTCTTATCTCACTGGCTCTAGCCGAGCCTTATATTGTCACACAGAAGCAGATCTATGTAGAGTCTAAAGAGGTTTCCGAGCTATCATTCAATGTGAGACCGCCCCTCATAATAATACTGGACACCTCTGGCAGTATGAGTGGCACAAAGATAGAGACTGCCAAGAGGGTTATAGTAGATGTTGTTGAGAGGCTCCCCCAAAGCATAGATGTTGGTTTCATAGAATTCGCTGAAAGGGTTAAACAAGCTGTTGCACCCACAGGCGATAGGAGCAAGGTTGTAGAGGCTATAGAGAGAGCTGAGGCAAATGGTGGCACAATGTATAGCTACCCCCTGAGATCGGCGCTAAACTGGCTGAAACCATATAGAGAATACAATGTTTCTGCCTCGGTAGTCTTTGTCTCTGATGGTCTCCCAGCGGATATAAATGACTATAGACCGTTGCTAGATGATTTCAAAAGACTTGGAATACCGATATACACCGTGTTCATAGGCTTTGAGCAAGAGGGTATAAAGGAGATGAGGTTTATAGCGAATAGCACCGGGGGAGAGCCATACATTGCTGAAACAGTTGACAAGCTACCAAAGGCTCTTGGCAAAGCCTTGGAGCAAGCCTCGCAAGCTATTCAGAGGGTAGAGGTTAGTGCAAAGGTTGTGAAAACAATTGATGTATACACACCTCTTCTACCACCAATACTTGTAGCAGCCCTCGCTCTCTACATAGTCTATAGGGTAGTTATCCACCGATTCTCCGGCGTAACCTTCTGACAAACCTTATAAAACCACTGTACTCCTCAGGCCTAAACCTATAGTGAAGGAATATCCCGCTGACAAACGCCAGTAGAAATGCTAGAGCCCTCCAAATATGCACCGCCTGTGGGCTAAGCACAATATCGTAGTTCATAGCCGTAACAGACTCGAGTACAAATGGTAAAGTGAGGGAATAAACAATAGTTTTAATTGTACTCTCTGAGAGGTTATACCTCGTTGCATTTGCAACTAAATCAATAGCCTTGTCTATTCTCACGAAACCTCCAAAGAAACCAGATATGAGAGCTCCTCTATTAAGGCACATTTCGACTACATGCACATTGCCTATGCGGGGAAGATCTGAAGCTGGGCATAACCATCGGAATTGATAAACAGTTAAATTCGATATCATCCCTGTGAACAGCTGTGAGGGGCTACACATCATTTCTTTGATTGCTACTTGCTCAACATAGCCAATAACCCTTCTATAGCCCTCGCCAACAACTAACGACATGTAGACAGGGTATTGCGATCGACGAAGCTCCTCTCTAATAATCCTCTCAAGCTCTATACCACTACTCTTATTAACCTCAAAAACCCTCACAGAGACATCTTTAATACTATTAAGTAGTAATGTTTCTGCAAACACTGTACGGTTCGCCGAAGTGCTTTTTATCGAGGCGTTTATCCCTATCCGCACATCATATGATATCGAGATATTTATTGAGCTTATATTCAGGCGGTATAGCTCTGGATACTGTGTAAGTAGCATTTGGGAAGAGCCCCATTGCGCTATATCATATATGTGGATATAGCAGATCTTATCATCTGTTTCTCCAATTACCTTCGGGTCTTCTCTAATTGCAAGAATGTTGTAGTTGTTTCCGTATACAACGGTTATCTGATGAAAATATGCTACCACAAGAAGTGCTAGGATAATTGCTGTTGATAGTGCAAGTGCAAATAGCACAACCTTTATCACGACCCACCACCTGCAGAACTCTATATGTCTCTAACCTTAATTTTTCTTAGAGCTAGCCCTAGCAAAGCTATAGCCAATAGCAAGGCATATAGCATGATAGTTTGTGGGCTAGGTAGTGAAATAGGCAGTGTTACAGATATATAGGGCGGTGTATAAGAGGTAGTATAGAGTACATAGTATGTGAAGGGGGATAATAGCACGCAGATAAAGAGCGACAAATATACTAGATATAGCAATGGGGGTCTATGTGCAAGGACATTACTTGAATATGTGTAAAAGAGAATGCTTGTAGCGATCCATATAAAAAGCCCTAGAAAGACACCCAAAATGATTGTAGCGCCTTCGTAACCATAGCTAGCCACTAATAACATAAGTACTGAGAAGATTAGAATGTCTATAAAGATGTAGAGAGCATACTTACCCATTATATGAAGCGAATTCGGAGAGATTATGGTAATCGATACGCTATATGTTGCCATCAGGAGAAGAGCAGGTGTTAAGCCAGCGAATAGCAGGGCACTCAACAAATACTCTGCCCTGGTTAATGTGTGGACTAGGTAGAGCTGCATCTCTCCTGATTTGATCTCTCTTGCAATGCCAGATATTTGAACTGATGCAATAATCTTATAGACAATGGTTGACAGGACTAAAGGAAGCAGTATCCATGATGTAGCCGGGGTTTGCCATCCACCCATAAATATGAATAATACGGTGATGACATTGGTTATTATTATAGCTATGGAATAGGATCTCATTCTTCTGTTGGCCATGTATGCTGCTTGCTCATATATCCTTCTAATGCTTGGACTTGACAATCTTTTCATAGAGATCTCCTAGATTAGCTGTTTTGAATTCGTAGCGCCTTATCTTATGGTTTATCTCTGTGAGGAGGTTTTCAAATACTTTAAAGTGGTTGGGGTCAATAGAGACTTCGAGGGTGTTGTCGCTAATACGCTTAATGGAGCGTATAAAAGGTTTATCGATGAGCTGCTTAGCAACTGTGACAACGTCTGTAGCCTCTATTGTGAAGACTGTTTCTACAGAGTATTTCATCCAGAGGTCGTTGAGATGTCCATAGTCTAGAACCGTTCCCTTGTCTATGAATACAGCGTAGTTTGATAGCTCTTGTAGCTCTGGTATTATGTGAGAGGATATTATCATCGAGACTTTGAGGTCTTTGTGCAGAACCTTGAGAACGTCTATTATCTCTCTTCTGGCGGCAGGATCCAAATTGGCTGTTGGCTCATCTAGTATGAGCAACTCTGGCTCTCCCAAGAGGCTCTGGGCTATTCCAACTCTCTGAAGGTAGCCTCTCGACAGGCTCCTTATCTTCCTATCCATGAGCTTCTCCAGCCCTACAAGCCTGGATACCCTCTCAACATCTGCTCTACTCAATCTCCTCAACCTGGCCAAGTGGCTTAGAAAATCCTCGACAGTTAAATCCATTGGGTAAACAGGTCTCTCTGGAAGATAACCAATCCTGCTTCTAATACCCTCGCTTCTCCATGGCTCCTCTCCCCAAACAAGCACAACACCTTTCGAAGGTTTTAGAAAGCCCATTATCAGCTTCATCGACGTTGTCTTCCCCGATCCGTTGGGCCCTAGAAAAGCTGTTACCGTGTTTCCAGGTATTTCGAAAGAGGCGTTTTTCAGGGCCTCTACCTTTCCAAACCTCTTGCTAACCTCTCTAAACTCTATCATGGTTTGCCACCCCTAGCCACCTTCTTCGCCAGCTCAATGCCTTCGCTTATAACCGATATCCTCGCTCTAAAACCTCCGCCAACCTCCATAACGGTCTCCAGATTTGGTATAACCCTGTGGTTGAGAACATGAAAAACGACCTGGTCGACATCCTCTATAGCTACAGACTCAGAGCCCCTCATAGCCGCCACTGCCTTGGAGAGTCTAACAAGGGCTATAGAGGCTCTTGGGCTTGCCCCAAACTCGAAATACTTTTTTATGGAGTCGAATGTCTCTGGCCTTGTGGATCTGACGAGCCTCACTATATAGTTTGTAACGTTGCTATCCACCTTAATGTTTGCAGCTATGTACTCCTGTGCTTCGACGACCCACGAAGGCTCCACAACCTTTTCAACGTCTTCAACAGGCTCTGTAAGTCTGTTCATGTGGAGCTCGCATATCTTCCTCTCCTCCTCTAAGCTCTTCGGATAGCCCATGAAAAGCCTGACCATGAATCTGTCTAGCTGCGCCTCTGGAAGTGGGTAGGTACCCTCCTGCTCAACAGGGTTCTGCGTTGCGAGCACAAAGAAGAATTTGCCCTGCCCCCTTATCTCAAGTGGGTAGGTTCTGCCACCTATAGTCACCTCCCTCTCCTGCATGGCTTGGAGAAGAGCCGATTGGGTTCGGGGCACAGCCCTGTTGATCTCGTCGGCTAAGAGAATGTATGCGAAGATGGGGCCGAACCTAATCTCAAAATCTTTTAGAGCTATGTTGAATACTAGAGACCCTGTTATATCTGATGGCATCAAATCTGGTGTGAACTGTATCCTCGAGAAGCCTTTGTATGGAACACCACCGATTTCAACAACCTTTTTCTCTGAAAGCCCAAGAGCTCTGGAAAGGGCTTTGACTAGGGTTGTCTTGGCTATTCCGGGCACACCCTCGAGCAGAACATGTCCGTTTGCAAGAAGAGATGCTATGACAATCCTCTTCTCGACCTCATAGCCTATAACGGCTCTGTCTAGCTGCCTCAGAATCTCCCCCACTGTTGTCTTAATAGCATCTACATCTATTTTAGATGCGGACACATAAACACCCTGATCCTTGCCATCCCAGCCCAAAGCTTTTATCTCCGGTGTCTAACCTAGGTTTTGGTGTCTAGAAATAAGTTTATGTGGTCGCGGCACATGGGGAGGTTCTACAGCTTCGACGAGATAAGAGATGCCATGGTTGTTGATTCAGAGGCCCTTATCTACGGCTATGTCAAGGAGCTCCAGATTGTGGATAGCGATGTGAGGCTCTCTGTATATACTGCCTTTAGGGTGAGCGAGCTTGCCGTTGATGTGGAGAAGCTTGCGCACATTTTATCGAGTAGGGGTCTGGCCTCTGGAAACGAGCCTCTCGAGGTGTTGGTGTCTATAGCTAGGAGGGAGGGCCTGGACATGCCGTATAGGGTTGCGGAAAAAGATGTTGTTTGGCTTAAGGGCTTTGTCTCACTAGATGAGGTCCAGCTCATAGATGTGAAGAGAGTCTCTGTAGACGACTTCGACTCAGTTGTCAAGATAGTTCTTCTTTCAACCCCTAGGGAAGCCTCTTTCCGGGGGCTGCCAGTCCAGCATCAAAAGTCTGTTTATAGAATTGAGCAGATTTTGAATAAGCTTGTTGTCAGTGTTTCAAGGGGTTTGCTGGGCATATGCAAAGAGGTTGTTGTTGCGCCCAAGACGGTTGGTTTTAGGGTTTACAGGGTTAGAAGTAGGAGGAGAGTTGTTAACTGGATAGCCTTTACCTCCAACATAAAGAGGCTTGGGTATAGAGATGTTTATGAGAGGCTTGTGGAGTTTAGAGACCCCTACAGGTTTAGCAAGCTGGATCTGTCTGTTGCTAGAGAGGTTGAGAATATTCTGAAGGGGTTTAGGGATTGGGAGAAGATAGCTAAGGTTATGGAGAGCTTCGTAGAGGAGGAGCAGGAGGCAGCAGAATACGAGGACATAGCCTACAGCGACATAGTCAAAGTTGGTGACATAGTCATTGTCAAGTAGAGAACTATGCAAAACGGCGAAGGCATATTCAAAGCTTGGGCAATCCTATGCAACATCAATGGAGCTGGGCCTCAGCAAGTCGAGGTATCTTGGAATAGGGCTTGAATACGCAGATTTTAGAGAGTATCAAGAGGGAGACGATATAAGGTATATAGACTGGAGACTGTCAGCAAGATCCTTAGATGTGGTCACAGGAGACTACAAGCTATATACAAAGGTTTTCCATGTAGAGCAGATGAAGGAGGTGGTATTTGCAACAGACTTCACAGAGTCTATGCTGGACGAGGAGAAGGTGGCGACATCTCTCTACACACTCTCCCTCCTACTGGAGCTGTCCCACAGATTCACAGACAGGATAACCCTCATAATCTTCTCACACAATGTAAACGTGTATAGGGGTTTGAGGGGCAGAGAGGCAATCAAGGTTATCGAGAGTACTGTGTGTAGGGAAAAGGGCGTGGGGGGCTCTATAGGCATAGACAGGGTTGTCAACATCTTAAAAACGATTGTTAGGAAAAACTCGGCACTAGTTATGGTAACAGACTATGCACACGAAGTAGACGAGTTCAGCCAGCTAATAAAACTGAGAAAAGCTTTTGCAATCCCCATAGCAGTCTACACAATTGTGAACAGGTGGGAGATAGAGAAGCCAGTGGATAGAGCGAGGATAACACTTGTAGACCCAGAGAGGGGTGGGCTGATAACCGAAGACCTAGACGAGATATACAAGGTCATAAAAAACCACTTGAATCGTGTAAGAGCGGTTCTAGCGGTGGGTGGGGTAAACCATGTGGAGGTCCAGGGGGCTAGAGACGCACAAATTAAGACACTGAAAATTGTTGAGACATATCTAAAGACGAGACAGGGGCAACGGACATAGAATTCGCTAGTTTGATGGTGGAGGAACCAATGCTATTAAAAAGTCATAAATTCATCGCTATAAATAATTATGTTCTTGGATGTTGGGGTATTGGGTTCAGCTGATAGCTGTAGGATTGTGGTTGTTGTGGATAGCTGTGGGGGCTCTGGGCTAGAGGTTGCATGGGGTTTGAGCATATTTGTTGAGACCCCTTCTTCCAGGTTCTTGTTTGATGCGGGTCCGGATCCAGGTGTTCTGGAGAGGAATTTGAGGAGTTTGGGGGTAGACGCTAGGGGCATAGAATTTGCTGTTGTGTCGCATGAGCATGGAGATCACACAAATGGTTTGAGCTACATGGCTGAGGTGAGGCCTGGGATAACTGTCTATGTTCCGAAGGGGGCCTCTAAGAAGGTGGGGATTCGGGGTCTGAATATTGTTGAGGTGGATAAAACGGCTTGGATAGCCCTGGTGTTGCTGTGGTGGGCAGGCTCTGTGGCCCTCCCATGGAACAGGCTCTAGCGATAAATGTCAGAGATAGTCTTGCTATAATTACTGGATGCAGTCACCCAGGTATTGTAAACATAGTTGCAAAAGCTGTTAGAGACCTCAAATTAAAGCCCTATCTGGTTTTGGGAGGATTCCACATGGAGGGGACAACCAGCGATGAATGCAGAAAGACAGTTGAACAGCTGCTAAATCTAGGCGTGGAGAAGATAGCACCCATACACTGTAGCGGAGAGTGGCTAAGGTCTATACTGAGAGAGGAGTTCCCAGACCACTGGCTCGAATGCAATGTCGTATCCACTATAAACCTTCCATAAAGCACCAAACCACTACTAGACACCACCTGAAAAACCAAAACATCAATTACTATCCTATCAATACATAGTGAATAAGCGTGACAACAGCTCTGGTGAGCAAAATGCTTATTTTTCTAAGAAGCCAACTCATTTTATAAGCTGAGAAGTTTGTTGGGCTGCATCAAATGTGTGTAGCACTCAATACTAGCAATAGTGGTCTTAAGAGCGAGTTTCTCAAGCTTTTGAAGGAGGACGAGGAGTTTCGCTTAGCTGTTGCCGGCCTTATTGGCTATGGAGAGGTTTTGAAGAGGTTTGATAGGCATGAGGAGGAGTTGAAGAGGCTTAGAGAAGACTTCTTAATGTTTGTCAAAGAACAGGAGAAGAAATGGGAGGAAAACAACAGAAGATGGGAAGAGAATAATAAGAGATGGGAGGAAAATAATAGGCGTTGGGAGGAGAATAACAGGAGGTGGGAGGAGGCTTACAAGAGGTTTGAGGCTATAGAGAGTGAGTTGAAGAGGTTGAGAGAGGACTTCAATAGATTTGTTGAGTTGGAGGAGAGGAGGTGGGAGGAGATAAACAAGAGATTTACTGAAGTCTTTGCTAGGCTTGAAGAGCATGACAGGAAATTTAATGAGATTGTGAAGAGGTTGGAGGAGCACTCAAGGTCTTTGAAGCGTTTAGAGGTTTCTGTTGGCTCTCTTGGGCATAGACTTGGTATCGACTTGGAGAATACTATTCTTAGTCTCTATAAAGATGTTCTTAAGTCGTTTGGTGTTGAGGGTGAGAGGGTTGAGAAGATCACTATAAAGGATGTTAACGGCATGTACTATAGGAAGGGGGCTAAACTTGAAATGGATATATATGTACACGACGACAAGGTCTTCTTCATAGAGGTTAAATCATTTGCTGATGTAGATGATGTCGAGTGGTTTGAGACGAGATGCGAGATATTTGAGAAGGTTCTTGGCAGGAGACCAGATAGGAAGATAATTGTCGCTGTAGACATACTTGAAGATGCTTTGAAGAGAGCTGAGGAGCTGGGGATAGCAGCTGTCTATGGAAATGTAATAGAGGAGGAGAAGGAGAAGGAAAGCTAAGCTGTCTTCCACATATTTCCCTATGGCCATGTCTTCGCCGGTATACGAGGTGTAGAAATTCGTCTGGAATTTCCTTTGGCTGTGCAATCTCCTTGAATATGTAGGTGCTTGGCCTGGGGCACCTCTTCTTGGTCTCCATATCGACGTAGAATAGACCGAATCTCATGCTGTAGCCCTTTGCCCACTCTAGGTTGTCTATTAGGTTCCAGTGGAAGTACCCCCTCAAGTCAACTCCTTCAGTAGCTGATCTGTGTTGAAAGCCTCGGGAAACCTCTGCAAATCGCTATCCTCTGTAACAAGCTTTATTCCATGCGCTCGCGCCGCATATAGATGGGCAGCGTCATAGATTGTGAGGTTCTCGCTGGTTGCAAGCTCCACAACCTTGTCCAATGGCATTTGTGGTCTCGTAATGTGCATCACATTAAAGACCTCTTCAAACAGTGTGGAACACTGTGTCTCCACAGCTGTTTGGACTGCTTTCAAAGTTTTTGGGTAGGGGGTTGAGCCCCGACCGCTGATTATGAGCCGAATGCCCTGTCGCCAGCGTCTCCCAGCCCAGGCACTATGTACCCGGATTCGTTTATCTGTGGGTCTATCGATAGGGTGTATATTGTTAGGTTGATGCCCAGCTTCTCAGCAGTCTTTTTAAGTTTTTCAAAGGCTATTGGGGTTATTATAACGGATGCTATGAAGTATTTCTTGGCTTTTCCATATCGTATAACCTCCCGCAGAACCCTGCTCATGGTCGAGCCTGTCGCGACCATCACATCGCTTACAATGACTATGTCGTTGGGCGATATTGCCGGGATTTTCACGTAGGCCACCTCAACCTCGAAGTCATGGTTGTGCATCCCCCTCTCCTCAAGCCTCCTAGCCGCCACAACGCCTTGCCTAGCGTTGTAGAATATTTTGACAAGCCCTTCTGTCAGAGGCCATGCAGCCCTAAGCACAGTAACAATAACCACTCGGTCGAGGTCCTTAATCCTTATACCCTTGGCCTTAGCACCAAGCGGTGTCTCAACCTCGCACTCCTCCACCTCAAACTCCTTCACCATCTCAAGGCCCAAAACCCTGCCAACCCTCACCAAACCCTTTCTAAACTCTATCTGCGAAGTCCTCCTATCCCTAAGCACTGTTAAGATGGCCTGGGCATAGGGGTGGCTAACAACATTAACTCTTATCATGGGCTTGGCACCCCCACCATTTTTATCTTCTATATCACAACACTCTTAAGCACTTGCACAACATCACCCTTTATATGCTGAGATGCTGAAGACGATATTGCAGCATTAGACACAGGGAAAAGCCTATTCTTTTCACATAGAGACCCAGAACAAGTAAAACGCCTCTGCAGCATTAAAATACCGTACTAGTAATAGTCAAACACACAGTATGCTGGGGATGAACCATGGCCAAGATCCTCATAGTCTACTACAGCTGGTCTGGAAACACCAGGAGAGTTGCCCAGGTCATCCACGAATATGTAGGGGGAGATATTGCCGAGCTTGTGCCGGAAAAGCCATATCCAACCTCCTACTCAGAAACGCTTAGACAGGCCAAGAGAGAGATAGAGTCTGACTACCTCCCACCACTAAAAACAAAGATTGAAAACATCGAGCAGTACGACACAGTCTTCATAGGTTCGCCAAACTGGTGGGGGACAATAGCACCACCAGTAGCATCATTCCTCACAAACCACAACCTCTCAGGAAAGACAATAGTGCCATTCATAACCCACGGAGGAGGCGGCAAGGGAAGATCAATCGAAGAGATCAAGAGGCTGTGCCCCAACTCAAAAATACTCCCAGAGCTCGTAGTCTACGAAGATGGGGGAAGAGACCTACAGCAAAGAGTGCAGAACTGGCTACAAAAGATAGGCCTACTCGAAAAACCTAGAACAACCGCAAACAAACACCACACACCCATGCCAAACCTGTAGTTTTTATTGTTTCACAAGACTTGTTAGAGAGTTCATCGTAGTGTGAAATACTTTCGGTTAGCTAGTAAATAGGCCTCTGTAAGAGTGCTCCTCTCGCAAACATTTCTTGACTAGAGCTTGCCGTAGAGGTTTTGGGAATGGAAGTAAGGAAGAGATCCTTGTTAAGATTATGGTCACTGCTATTGCATGCTTACAGATTTGCTGAGGAGCCGAATCAAATGGGTCGACAAAATATTTGTGCCGATGTTGATAATACATGCGAAGAACTGTCAAGTCATACCATATATACAGTTATAGCAATTCTTTGGGGCTAGTTTCTGGAAACAGGAAGCTCAAGTTCTTGGATAGTGAATGACTGGTTTCTCGACTTATGCAACGAAGACGGGGTTGTAGAGAAGGGTGACAGCAACAATTATAAATCTATACCAGACTTGAGCCTAGTGTTCTTGGCCACTATTTGAGTGTGTCGTTATCTATATCAGCTTCAGCTAAAGTTTATAAATAATCTATATCTATTCCAATTCGAATGCATCGAGTTGGGTGCTGTAATGAGTGAGTCGAGTAATGTGACTGATGTTGTGGATATTATTAGTGGTATGTCGAGAGTAACGATGTTGAGAAGGCTGTATCGATATTCAATTCTCTAGATCCTCCAAATGCCATAGATGTGGTTATAAGGCTTGATAGCAGCGCTCGGAGAAAGATTTTTGCTGTTTCAAATATTGAGAATCTTGTTGAGGTATTGACCAGGCTCCCAGATGAGATTGTTTATGAAATAGCATCGGTTAAGGGTGTTGGTGATATTGTTAAGTTGTTGACAAAGCTTCCTGTAGATGAGATTGCCGATGTTCTTTACAAACTACCGTCTAAAACGAGGCTTGAGATACTCAAGCTACTTCCGCCAGAGCTTTCATCAGAAGTTGGAAAGATAATGAGGTTTCCACTTGAAAGTGTTGGGGGTATAATGACTACCCAGATACCGGTGTTCGAAGATAGTATGACTGTTGGTGAGGCAATAGATATTTATGTACAGAAACTGCGGCTGGGTTTTTACGACAAGCTGGTAACATAGGCTCTCAGGCATCTGCTTTGATTTTGAGGAGTCTTGTTACAGGAGAGGTGAGGGTGTCTAGAAGAGATGTGCTGAAGGTTATAGCCAAAGAGTTTATCACCACAACACTTATGCTTCTAATGCTAGCACCACTCGCCTTCGCCATAGGCTTTGCAATACCGTTTCTATCCCTCAGAGACATGGTCTACGCACTAAAAATAGCCACAGTAGTTTCCACAGCCTTGGCCGTGTCATGCTATGTAGCAGACATAGTTGGTGCACTACTGCCAATCATACTAGCCAAACTCAGGATAGACCCCGCAACCGCATCCGCCCCAGTAGTAACAAGCATAGGCGATATAACCACAGTTCTAACCTAATTTCACAATAGCCAAGCTCTTACTGGGTATATGATACCGATGCTATCTACACACCAAAGCCATTGTAGAGATAACCTCGAAACGGTTTACATACGATACTTGTGTTCTTATCCCACCCTAGACCCCCAACAGTTTCATCTACACATCAACAGAGATCCCCATCGACTCTAGAGCATCGCCAAACACCCTCCAAAACCTTCTCGACAACTAGACAAAAACCACATCTACGTGAATATAGCATACAAGAAACTCCCATAATGGAGTAGAAAGTTTCTTGATCTCCTAGATGGGGTGGGGTGTTGTGGGTTTTGTTGCTTAGGTTGGGGTTGTGTGTAGGTTTTTGGAGGCTTCTTTGTATACTGGGTCTAGGAATGTGTAGTCTTTTATTATGCTGAGTTTTTCGAGTTTGTCTATGGTTCTTGATAGTGTTGATTTTGGTAGGAGGATTCCGTGTTGTTCGGCTATGAAGTCTCTTATGCAGCTCCAGTTTCTGCAGCCGTGTGTCACGGCTTTTAGAACTGCTTTTTCTCTGTTGGTGAGTTTGTTGAGTTCTTGTAGAGCTGTTTCAATCGCCAGTCTCTTGATGTAGCTGAAGTCTCTGGCGCCATCTACATAGCTTCTGCCGAAGAGGACGAGCCACCCGACGATGCCGTCGAAGAAGTTGATCGCCTCTTCTATAGCTTCTTTAGGGGGTTCTACACCCTCTTCTCTAAATCCTCTATACAGAAACTCTCTCGACAGATCCCTGCTAAACCTCTCAACAGCTATCTCATGTACATGCCTGCCGTATAGAGGGGATGAGGGGTCATCGAGCCTGAGGAAATCGCGTACCATACCTATTTCAGAGCCTGCTATAATGAATGTGATGTTCTCTAGGTTGTCATAGGCATAGGCTATGGCGTTTCTGAGCTCGGCGGATAGGGGAGGTCTCGCATGCTGCACCTCATCCAAGACTATAGCGAACCTCTCTCCCCTCTTGTTCAACTCTTCGAGAAGACCCAGAAAACTGATTGAGTCCCTACCCCTCCACCTAATCTCGATAGAGAGACCAGCTATAGAAACACCCCTCACACCACTCAAAAACCTCCTAAACCTATCCAAATGCTCACTCACATAGTCTGCAACCCTAGCCTCCAGATCCTGCCTCCTGACAACACCCCTCATATCAACGTATATACCATTAACGGTACTGAGAAAAGTTCTGAGAATACTCGTCTTGCCAATACGCCTAACACCAAGAAGCAGAATTAACGGGTGCCCACGAGAAACAGCTGAGCCAAGCTCCCCAAGCTCTCTCTCCCTATCAAACAGCTCCTCCCTCCGAGACTTAGGCCTCACATCAAATAGCGCCACGGTTCTGCCCCGGAACCTAGTTCCGCCCCGGAACTAATAAGTCTAACTGAGAGTTTCATGGTTTTTGTAGGTGTTTTGGTTACAGGTGTGTTACATACCTTGTTCTTTCTACTCCCTTATGGGAGTTTCTCGGGTTCTACAACAATGTGAAGAGCGCTGCTGAGAGAGGGGACATCTTTCTACTCCCTTATGGGAGTTTCATGCAGTTGGCGCATCTGCAGTAACAGTAACAATATACCTCACTTTCTACTCCCTTATGGGAGTTTCCGGTCTGTCCGATGGAAGCGCAGATATGAATGCTATCCCCGCGATAATCCTTTCTACTCCCTTATGGGAGTTTCAAGCAGGCAACATATATGCAGTTGCAGGAGGCTATAGCGACTGTGCGCTTTCTACTCCCTTATGGGAGTTTCAATGGAAAAAGAGTTTCATTTCTTTAGCCTCCCCAACAACAGTTTGACTCTTTCTACTCCCTTATGGGAGTTTCTGCAACCAGCTAGCGCAAGTGTGGTGCTTCTTCGCAGGCATTGGACCTTTCTACTCCCTTATGGGAGTTTCAAGAAGAGTTGATTAAAACAAAACATCTTTTTATTTTTCAAAATAACTTTCTACTCCCTTATGGGAGTTTCCCGTTGGAGATTGCAGTAATCTACTACCTAAACAATACATTAAACATCTTTCTACTCCCTTATGGGAGTTTCCTGTCTCATAAAGCCCCTTAGCAATTTTCACAGCTGTTATCTTTCTACTCCCTTATGGGAGTTTCGGGCAGTCACTTATCGCGATTATGTATAGCAATCTCTTAACATCTTTCTTTCTACTCCCTTATGGGAGTTTCAGGAGCCAGACTTCATTAGAATAGATGTTACGGAGTGGAGCAAAGCTTTCTACTCCCTTATGGGAGTTTCATGCATCACAAGGAGAATATGGCGGGTATTTGCTGAAACCTAGTAGCCTCTTTCTACTCCCTTATGGGAGTTTCAGATGCCTGAGTCATATCTTATGGCAATCGATGAGCTTGTTAGGATCTTTCTACTCCCTTATGGGAGTTTCGGGTTCCGAAAATGTTAGTGTCTAGCAAGTGGGTCAGCAACTCTTTCTACTCCCTTATGGGAGTTTCAGATGATGTCTTTGGGGATCAGCGAGGAGATAGTAAATTTCATTCACTTTCTACTCCCTTATGGGAGTTTCAATCCTAAGTGATATAGCTAAAATAACAGAGGAGGAGGGGGAGGCTTTCTACTCCCTTATGGGAGTTTCGGAAATCTGGTAGATAGTCTAGCCAAGAGCCCCAGTTGGATGCTATACACTTTCTACTCCCTTATGGGAGTTTCTGTTAGTGGAAGCTTTAATGATTTGCTGTGGGATTTAGCAGTATGCCTTTCTACTCCCTTATGGGAGTTTCGCGGATTCATTCACCGAAAGCAGTTCATTCACCCATGCATCCTCCTTTCTACTCCCTTATGGGAGTTTCAAGTTCACTATGTGAATCAGTCAGTACACCATATATTAATGAATACTTTCTACTCCCTTATGGGAGTTTCAAAGATCTTCAGATACGCTATGAACAGACCTAGGAATACTTTCTACTCCCTTATGGGAGTTTCAGCGAGTCTAGCATCTCCTAAGACCCCAATCATAGACAGAATTACTTTCTACTCCCTTATGGGAGTTTCATTTATATAAAACGGGTAGCTATACTAATTAGTTTTTATTTTTTAGTGCTTTCTACTCCCTTATGGGAGTTTCAAATAAAAGCAGCTAGGATAATTAAATGCCCGTTCTTTATCCATGGCTTTCTACTCCCTTATGGGAGTTTCGAGGACCTAGAGCTTTTGAAAAAGATGAGCAAAGAAACTTTGATTAGACTTTCTACTCCCTTATGGGAGTTTCGTGTACAACACAAACAACACAAGACAGACGCTGATGATATGCGACCTTTCTACTCCCTTATGGGAGTTTCAGTTAATGATGCACCTGTTTCACAGACTGTTACAGAGGTCTTTCTACTCCCTTATGGGAGTTTCTCAGATTGCCAAAGAAGCTTGTAGAGGATCTTGGGATACAACCTTTCTACTCCCTTATGGGAGTTTCTTGCATTCAAACCTATATACTTTCTATAAAAGCCTTTTCCCGCCCCCGCTTAAAAAGCTTTTTGACTCTAATCAGAAAGTCCATAGGTTCGTCAATGGTCTATGCGATGTGTGTTCCGATGAAAATGAGTTGACTTTATGTAGCTGTTCCGATGGTTGGATGAAAAGAATTGAATGTTTTTGTTCCGATGACTAAGAATAGACTGTAATACCGAGAAAGAGTTGATTG